>NZ_JBFUHZ010000047.1:0-29230 GCF_056402135.1 Rhodococcus sp. P4_C10
CGACGAGGACGGCAAGATCGTGGCCTGGCGGGACTACTTCGACATGGCCCCGCTCGCGGCCCTCGGCGGCCAGTAGCGCCGGCAAACGCAAGAACCCCGATCCAGTTCCCTGGATCGGGGTTCCCGCGTCAAATGGTGGTGCCCCCGGCAGGATTCGAACCTGCGGCCTTTCGCTCCGGAGGCGAACGCTCTATCCCCTGAGCTACGGGGGCCCGCCGAAACTTCCGGCGTGCCATTGGGCGGGGTTAGCGTAACCCATGACTCGCCGGATCCATATTTGGACCCTCGGATTGGGTAAAGTGCCTGGTACGCGCCCGGGGCCCGCGGGGAGAAACCGGCGGTTCGACGGACGCGGGTTCGGCAGCGCAATGGTGACGCAGAGTGATCAGCACGGGTTCAACCACGAATACCGAAGGGTCTCTTCGATGGCAGACCAGAGCTACACCGACACCGAGCTCGACCTGGACCTGCGGTGGTGGGACGCCGCCAACTACCTGACGGTCGCGCAGATCTACCTGCAGGACAACGCCTTGCTGCGCGACCCGCTGAGACCCGAGCACGTCAAGCCACGGCTGCTCGGGCACTGGGGGACCAGCCCGGGTCTGTCCGCGATCTACGCGGTACTCAACCGTCACATCCGGCGGACCGGCGCGGACGTGCTGTACGTGACCGGGCCCGGGCACGGCGGCCCGGCCCTGGTGGCATCGACCTACCTCGAGGGCACCTACTCGGAGGTCTACCCGCACGTCGGCCGCGACGCCGAGGGGGTGCAGCGGCTGTGCCGCCAGTTCTCCACCCCCGGCGGCATCCCGAGCCACGTGAGCGTGCAGACCCCCGGCAGCATCCACGAGGGAGGGGAACTCGGGTACGCCCTCGCGCACGCCGGCGGGGCGGCGTTCGACCGGCCGGAGTTGTTGGTGGCCTGTGTGATCGGCGACGGCGAGGCCGAGACCGGCCCGCTGTCCGCGTCCTGGAAGCTGCCGGCGTTCCTCAACCCCCGCCGGGACGGGGCGGTGCTGCCGATCCTGCATCTCAACGGCGCGAAGATCGCCGGCCCGACCGTCCTGGGCCGCAGTTCCGACGAGGACGTGTGCGCCTACCTCGCCGGGCAGGGCTGGGAGCCCGTCGTGGTGGCCGGGGACGACCCGCGGCCGGTGTTCCGGGCGCTCGAAGCGGCGGTCGCGTCGGCGCACGCGAGGATCGCGGAGATCCAGCGTGACGCGCGGTCGGGAGTCGACACCCGCGGCCGACGGTGGCCCGCGGTGGTGCTGCGCACGCCCAAGGGCTGGACGGGGCCACACACGGTGGACGGGGTGCTGATCGAGGGCACCCACCGCGCGCACCAGGTGCCGCTGTCCGGGGTCCGGGACAATCCCGCCCACCTGGCGCTGCTGGAGGAGTGGATGCGCTCGTACCGCCCCGACGAACTGTTCGACGCCGCCGGCGCGCTTGTTCCGGAACTGGCGGCGCTGGCGCCGGTCGGAGACAAGCGCATGGGCGCTACGCCGTATGCCAACGGAGGCCGGTTGCGCACGCCGCTCGCGATCCCGGACCTCGCCCGCTACGCGCTCGAGATCGACATGCCGGCGACCACCCTGCACGAGACGACCCGGGTGCTGGGGGAGCTGATGCGGGACCTCTACGCCGACACCACCCGCCCCGACGGCGGCGGCCCGTTCCGGCTCTTCTGCCCCGACGAGACGGCCAGCAACCGGCTCGGTGCGGTGTTCGAGGTCACCGACCGCTGCTGGCAGCTGCCGTCGACGGCGGACGACGACGGACTCGGGCCGGACGGCCGGGTCATGGAGGTGCTCAGCGAACACCTCTGCCAGGGCTGGCTCGAGGGCTACCTGCTGGCCGGCGGGCACGGGATCTTCGCGAGCTACGAGGCGTTCGCCATGGTGAGCGTCTCCATGCTGATCCAGCACACCAAGTGGCTCCAACACGCCGCCGAGCTGCGGTGGCGGGCGCCGGTGTCGTCGCTGAACGTGCTGCTGACCAGCACCTGCTGGCGCAACGACCACAACGGGTTCAGCCACCAGGGGCCCGGCATGATCGACGCGGCCATCCCACTGGCGCCACAGGTGGTGCGGGTGTGGCTGCCGCCGGACGCCAACACCCTGCTCTCCATCGCCGACCACTGCCTGCGCAGCACCGACCACGTCAACCTGATCGTCGTGGACAAGCAGCCGCACCTGCAGTACCTCACGCTCGAGGAGGCCGACGAGCACTGCGCGGCCGGCGCCTCGGTGTGGAGCTGGGCGGGCACGGAGGAACGGGTGCCCGGGGTGCCGGACGAGCCCGATATCGTGCTCGCGGCGGCGGGCGACGTGCCGACCCAGGAGATCCTGGCGGCCGCCGAACTGCTGCGCGTGTGGGTGCCGCACCTGCAGGTCCGCGTGGTCAACGTGGTGGACCTGATGGCGTTGCTGCCGGAGAGCGTGCACCCGCACGGCTTTCCCGAGGAGAAGTTCGTCGGGCTGTTCACCGCCGGGACCGACGTGGTGTTCGCGTTCCACGGGTACTCGCGGGCGGTGCACGAACTGCTGCACGGCCGGACCGGGCCGGAGCGATTCCACGTGCGGGGATTCAGTGAGCAGGGCACCACGACCACGCCGTTCGACATGGTCGTGCTCAACCGGATGAGCCGGTACCACCTGGTGCTCGAGGCGCTGCGGCGCGCGCGTCGGATCCCGGAACGGGGCACCGAACTGGCCGATTTCTGCCGTGCCCAGCTGGCCCGGCACCACGACTACGTGCGCGAACACCTCGAGGACATGCCCGAGGTGCGCGAGTGGACGTGGGGGTTCACCGCCCCGCCCGAGGGGTGAGACGCCGCCGGGCCCGTGCACCCCGGCGCGGGGATCCGGTGGGACTCGGACTGCTGGGTGTCGACCATCGTCTGCGCGAGGTCGCGGACGGTCGGCACGTCCGCGTACTGGGCGCCGTACTCCATCATGTGCAGGCCGCCCTCGTGGTGACGCAGCATCAACTGGAGGAACAACACGTCCGCGGCCGCGCCGCGGGCCTGCCGCAACGCGGCCATGTCCTCGCTGCTGGCCATGCCGGGCATGGTGGCCATGCCGGACTGCTGCTCGGCGGTGCCGGACGGGGAGGTGCCGTGACCGGACATGTCGTGGCCGGAATCCATCCACGTCATGTAGTCGCCGGTCGGCAGCAGCGGCTGGTTCCACAGCGACAACCAGCCCGTCATCTGGCCGATCTGGTTCTGCTGGGTGGTGAGGATGTCGTAGGCCAGGTCACGGACCATGGGGTCCTCGGCGTTGGCGATCGCGATCGCCGCCATCTCCACCGCCTGGTTGTGGTGCACGGTCATGTCCTGCGCGAACCCGACGTCGACCGAGCCGGCGACCGGGGTCGCGGGCTGCTCGTCGTGCAGGAACTGGTTGGCCAGGAAGCCGAGCCCGAACCCGACGGCGATCGCGGCGATCAGGCCCAGCACGGCGAGGGCGGTGCGCTGGCTGCGCACGTTGCCCCCGCCCTCCGCGGCGCCGGGTTCAGCCTGTTGCGGCTGGTCAGCCATTGCTGCCCGCCGGTGCGGGCGCCGGCGCGGGCGCCGGTGCCGGGGCCGCGGGCGCGGCCGGGGGAATCAGGCCCTCGGGTCCGCCGAGCTCACCGGTGTCGGGCGTGATGCCCTTGCCGTCCATGGTCACCGCGTCGGGGCCCGGTGCGGTCGGGTCGAATGCCGGTGGGTTGTCGGGATCGAACGCGCCCGGGATGGTCGAGCAGCTCGCGCCCTTCTCGGGGTACGCGCCGAAGTTGTTCAGGCGCAGTGCGGCGATGAACTCGTTGATCCGCTTGTCGTCGGCGCTGTCCACCTGGAGCCGGTGGCCCCAGCTCTGCAGCGAGATCGGGGAGTCCAGGCCCGGGTACGGCGACATCAGCATGTAGGCCTTGCCGTCGACCTTGGACTTCAGGGTGTCCACGTCGGCGTCCGAGACCTTGTCGGGGTTGTAGGCGATCCAGATGGCGCCGTGCTCGAGCGAGTGCACCGCGTTCTCGGTGCGGATGGCGGTCGGGTAGACGATGCCGGTGCAGGTGGCCCAGGTCGCGTCGTGCGGGCCGCCGAACGGCGGACTCTGGTCGTAGGCCACGCGCTGGGTCGCGGCGACGTGCAGGGCGGCCGGGTAGTCCTTCTTCACGACGCCGTCGATGGCGGTGGACGGGTCGGGGTTCTCGGCGGACGGCGCGAACTTGTCGGCCGCGGCCTTGTCCTGGTACTTGGGCACCAGGCTGAAAGCGAGCAGGCCCACCAGGGCCAGCACGGCCACCACCGCGCCGATCGTCATCCAGGGGATCTCGCGCCTCTTCGGCATCCCCGACCTCGGCTTGCCGCCGCCGGAACTCTTCTTGGCGGCTTTCATCGCCTTGGCTGACTTGGCGCCACTCTTTTTGGCGTCACGATTTTCCGAACCGCTGGGCATCGGTGAGTGCTCTTTCGGTGGTGGGACACAGTCTGTGGCACGGGGCGTCCCCGTGGGCGCACCCACTGTACGTTCTATGCCTGAGCGCAGGCTCTGAACTGCGAGACCATAGGATAAGTACCTGTGACTCCTGCTGACCTTGCCGAACTCCTGCGCGCGACTGCCGCGGAGGTCCTCACCTCGCGCGAGCTGGACGTGTCCGTGCTGCCCGCGACGCTTGCCGTCGAACGCCCGCGCAACCCGGAACACGGCGACTACGCGACCAACGTGGCAATGCAGGTGGGCAAGAAAGCGGGCGTCAACCCGCGCGACCTGGCGACCTGGCTGGCCGAGGCGTTGACGGCGGCCGACGGCATCGAGACCGCCGAGGTGGCCGGCCCCGGGTTCCTCAACATCCGCCTGGCCGCCGCCGCGCAGGGTGCGATCGTGGCGAAGGTGCTCGCCGCGGGCGACGCCTACGGCGCCTCGACCGCGCAGACCGGCCGACGGGTCAACCTGGAGTTCGTCTCCGCCAACCCCACCGGACCGATCCACCTCGGTGGCACCCGCTGGGCCGCGGTCGGCGACGCACTCGGCCGGATCCTCGCGGCTCAGGGTGCGGACGTCACCCGCGAGTACTACTTCAACGACCACGGTGCGCAGATCGACCGGTACGCGCGTTCGCTGATCGCCGCGGCCAAGGGCGAGCCCGCGCCGGAGGACGGCTACGCCGGGGCCTACATCGCGGACATCGCCGCGGAGGTGCTGCGGCAGCGTCCCGACGCGCTAGCACTGACCGACGACGAGCAGCAGGAGGTTTTCCGGTCCATCGGCGTCGCGCTGATGTTCGACCACATCAAGCGGACCCTGCACGAGTTCGGCACCGACTTCGACGTCTACTTCCACGAGAACTCGCTGTTCGAGTCGGGTGCCGTGGAGAAGGCCGTCACCACGCTCAAGACCAGCGGCAACCTCTACGAGGAGGACGGCGCCTGGTGGCTCAAGAGCACCGACTTCGGTGACGACAAGGACCGCGTCGTCATCAAGTCCGACGGCAACGCCGCCTACATCGCCGGCGACATCGCCTACTTCCAGGACAAGCGTTCGCGCGGATTCGACCTGTGCATCTACATGCTCGGCGCCGACCACCACGGCTACATCGGCCGGCTCAAGGCCGCGGCCGCGGCGTTCGGTGACGACCCGGACACCGTCGAGGTGCTGATCGGGCAGATGGTGAACCTGGTGCGCGACGGCGTCGCGGTGAAGATGAGCAAGCGGGCCGGCACCGTGATCACCCTCGACGACCTCGTCGAGGCGATCGGCGTCGACGCCGCCCGGTACGCGATGATCCGCTCCTCGGTGGACTCGAGCCTCGACATCGACCTCGAGCTGTGGGCGAGCACGACGAGCGAGAATCCCGTGTACTACGTGCAGTACGCACACGCGCGACTCGCCTCGCTGACCCGAAATGCCGCGGAACTCGGCCTGGCCACCGACAATCCCAAGTTGGAACTGTTGACCCACGACCGGGAGGGCGAGCTCATCCGAACCATCGGCGACTTCCCGAAGGTCGTGTCCGCCGCCGCTGACCTGCGTGAACCGCACCGAATCGCCCGCTACCTCGAGGAGCTGGCCGGTGCCTACCACCGTTTCTACTCCGAGTGCCGGGTGCTGCCGCAGGGCGACGAGGTCGCCGGCGAGCTGAACACCGCGCGCCTGGCCCTGTGCAGTGCCACCCGTCAGTCCCTCGCCAACGGCCTCGGCCTGCTCGGCGTCAGCGCCCCGGAGCGGATGTGAGCACGCATCCCGCCGGACCGCGGCACGCCGAGATCCCGCACGCGCCGGGCCTGCCGCCGCGTCCCGTCGCGCCGGGGGAGATGACCGACCTGCCCGAGGCCGTGTGGCCGCGCGGTGCCAGCCGCGGCGAGGACGGTGTGGTCCGGCTCGCCGGGGTGGCTGTCACCGAGCTCGCCGAGGAGTACGGCACGCCGCTGTTCGTGATCGACGAGGACGACTTCCGGTCCCGCTGTCGCGACATGGCCCGGGCCTTCGGTTCCGCCGACCGCGTGCACTACGCGTCGAAGGCCTTCCTGTGCGGCGAGATCGCCCGCTGGGTCGCCGACGAGGGGCTGTCGATGGACGTCGCGTCCGGCGGCGAGCTGATGGTCTCGCTGCACGCAGGTTTCCCGGCCGAGCGAATCACCATGCACGGCAACAACAAGTCCGTATCCGAGCTGCGGTCCGCGGTCTCCGCCGGGGTGGGGCACGTGGTGGTGGACTCGATGCAGGAGATCGGCCGCCTCGACGCCGTCGCCGGCGAACTAGGTGCGGTCCAGGACGTCCTGATCCGCGTCACGGTGGGCGTCGAGGCGCACACCCACGAGTTCATCGCGACCGCGCACGAGGACCAGAAGTTCGGCTTCTCGCTCTCCGGCGGCGCGGCGATGGACGCCGTGCGCGCGGTGTTCGCCGCGGCCAACCTGCGACTCGTCGGTCTGCACAGCCACATCGGCTCGCAGATCTTCGAGGTCGACGGTTTCGAACTCGCCGCGCACCGGGTGATCGGGCTGCTCCGCGAGATGGAGAACGAGTTCGGTGCGGAGCGCTGCGCCCAGGTCACGATCGTCGACCTCGGTGGTGGACTGGGCATCTCGTACCTGCCGAGCGACAACCCGCCCCCCGTGGACGAGCTGGCGGCGAAGCTGACCAAGATCGTCGCGGACCAGTCCGCCGCCGCGGGGCTGTCCGCGCCGACCCTGATGGTCGAGCCCGGCCGCGCGATCGCCGGACCCGGCACGGTGACCCTCTACGAGGTGGGCACCATCAAGGACGTCCGGTTGGACGGCAACGCGACTCGTCGCTACGTGAGCGTGGACGGCGGGATGAGCGACAACATCCGGACCTCGCTCTACCAGGCCGAGTACGACGCCCGGCTGGTCTCGCGGGAGAGCTCGGCCGAGCCGGTCGTCGCACGGGTGGTGGGGAAGCACTGCGAGAGCGGTGACATCGTCATCCGTGACACCTGGATGCCGGAGGACGTGGGCGCGGGAGATCTCCTTGCCGTCGCCGCCACTGGCGCATACTGCTACTCGATGTCCAGCCGCTACAACCTGTTGACCCGGCCTGCAGTGGTCGCGGTCCGTGACGGCGAGTCCCGACTCGTCTTGCGCAGGGAGACAGTGGAAGATCTGCTCAGCTTGGAGGTTAGGCAACATGACTGAACCGAACGGCGCCGCAACGATCGGCGTGGCGGTCCTCGGCCTCGGCAACGTGGGCAGTGAGGTCGTACGGATTCTGCGCGACCACGCCCGCGAGCTCGAGTCCCGTGTCGGCGCCCCGGTGGTGCTGCGCGGCATCGCGGTCCGCAGCGTCGAGGGTGACCGTGGGGTCCCTGCCGAGCTGTTGACCACGGATGCCGACTCGCTCGTCGCCCGCGACGACGTCGACATCGTCGTCGAGGTGATCGGCGGCATCGAGGTGCCCCGCAAGCTGATCCTGGCCGCGCTCAACGCGGGCAAGTCCGTGGTGACCGCGAACAAGGCGCTGCTGGCCGACTACACCGGCGAACTCGCCGAGGCCGCGGAGAAGCAGCGGGCCGACCTGTACTTCGAGGCCGCGGTCGCGGGCGCGATCCCGGTGATCCGGCCGCTGACCCAGTCGCTGGCCGGTGACCGCGTCAACAAGGTCGCCGGAATCGTCAACGGCACCACCAACTTCATCCTCTCCGCAATGGACGAGACCGGCGCCGACTACGCCGACACGCTCGCCGAGGCGGGCCGGCTCGGCTACGCGGAGGCGGACCCGACCGCCGACGTCGAGGGCTTCGACGCGGCGGCCAAGGCTGCCATTCTCGCCTCGATCGCGTTCCACACCCGGGTCACCGCGGCCGACGTCTACCGCGAGGGCATCTCGAAGATCACGTCGGCGGACCTCGAGGCGGCCAAGTCGCTGGGGTGCACCGTCAAGCTGCTCTCGATCTGTGAGCGCATCACCAACGAGGCAGGCGAGGAGCGCATCTCGGCGCGCGTCTACCCGGCACTGGTGCCGAACGACCATCCGCTGGCCTCGGTGAACGGTGCGTTCAACGCGGTCGTCGTGGAGGCCGAGGCGGCGGGCCGCCTGATGTTCTACGGTCAGGGTGCGGGCGGTGCGCCGACCGCGTCGGCCGTGATGGGCGACCTGGTGATGGCGGCTCGCAACAAGGTGCACGGCGGCCGTGGCCCCCGCGAGTCGAAGTACGCCGACCTCAAGATCGCGCCCATCGGCGAGATCCCCACCCGTTACTACGTCAACATGGAGGTCGCCGACCGTGCCGGCGTGCTCTCGGCCGTCGCGGCCGAGTTCGCCAAGCACGACGTCAGCATCTCCACGGTGCGGCAGGAGGGCGCCGGCAACGGTGCCCGGCTGATCGTCGTCACCCACTGGGCCAGCGACGCAGACCTGTCGGAAACCGTTGCCGCCCTTGCCAAGCTCGAATTCGTCACCGCAGTCACCAGCGTTCTCCGATTGGAAGGTTCCAGTGAATAGCCCCCGCCAGCACACGCCCGTCCACACCCCCTGGCCCGGACTGATCGAGGCGTACCGGGACCGGCTCGCCATCGGCCCGAACTGGAAGACGATCACGCTGCGGGAGGGCGGCACCCCGCTGCTGCCCGCCGGGCACCTCTCGGAGCTCACCGGGTGCGACGTGTACCTCAAGGTCGAGGGGCTCAACCCCACCGGCTCGTTCAAGGACCGTGGCATGACCATGGCCGTCACCGATGCGCTCGCCCGTGGCCAGAAGGCCGTGCTCTGCGCGTCGACCGGCAACACGTCCGCCTCGGCCGCCGCCTACGCGGCGGTCGCGAAGATGACCTGTGCGGTGCTGGTGCCGCAGGGCAAGATCGCGATGGGCAAGCTCGCCCAGGCCGTCATGCACGGCGCCAAGATCATCCAGGTCGAGGGCAACTTCGACGACTGCCTGGAGCTGGCACGCAAGACCACCGCCGAGTTCCCGACCATCGGACTGGTCAACTCGGTGAACCCGGTCCGCATCGAGGGGCAGAAGACCGCGGCGTTCGAGATCTGCGACGCGCTCGGCAAGGCGCCCGACGTGCACGCGCTGCCCGTCGGCAACGCCGGCAACATCACCGCGTACTGGCGCGGCTACTCCGAGTACTACGCCGACGGCATCACCTCGGTGCGTCCGCGGATGCTCGGTGTGCAGGCCGCCGGTGCCGCCCCGTTGGTCCACGGCGCCCCGGTCAAGGACCCGGAGACCATCGCCACCGCGATCCGGATCGGCTCGCCCGCCTCGTGGGACGGTGCGGTCAACGCCAAGGAGCAGTCCGGCGGCGCGTTCCGGGCGGCCACCGACGAGGAGATCCTCGAGGCGTACCGGCTGATCGCCCGCACCGAGGGCGTCTTCGTCGAGCCCGCCTCCGCGGCGTCCGTGGCCGGCCTGCTGGCCGCGCGCAAGGAGGGCTGGCTGGACTCCGGCCTGACCGTGGTGTGCACCGTGACCGGCAACGGTCTCAAGGACCCCGACACGGCGCTGGCGGGAATGCCTGCCGTGCAGCCCATCCCGGTCGACCCGGTGGCGGTGGCCGCGGCGCTCGAGCTGGTCTAGTGGCCACTTCGCGGATCGAAGAGGGCGTAGTGACTCAGACATTGCCGGCGGGGTTGACCGTCACGGCGCGGGTACCCGCGTCGACGGCCAACCTCGGCCCCGGATTCGACACCCTGGGCATGGCGCTGGGCTTCTACGACGAGATCACGGTGACGACGACCGCCGCCGGCCTGACGGTTCGGGTCGAGGGCGAGGGTGCCGAGGACGTGCCATGGGGCCCCTCGCACCTCGTGGTGCGGGCGATCGAGCGTGGCCTCGAGGTCGCAGGCGTCTGGGCCGGCGGCCTGGACGTGGTCTGCCGCAACGTGATTCCGCACTCTCGTGGACTCGGGTCGTCCGCGTCCGCGGCCGTCGGCGGGCTCGCCGCGGCCAACGGGCTGGTGTCCCTCCTCGATCCCGCGTTGGCGCTGACCGCCGCGCAGCTGGTGCAGCTGTCCTCCGAGTTCGAGGGGCATCCGGACAATGCATCGGCCAGCGTGCTCGGCGGCGCCGTGGTCTCGTGGTCCGAGGCGCCGACGGTTGCCGACGGCCCGCAGCAGTACTTCGCCGCACGCCTCGAGGTGCACCCGGACATTCGGATCGTGGCACTGGTGCCGTCCGAGCATTCGTCCACCGCGCACACCCGAGGGATGCTGCCGGAGCAGGTCCCGCACGCCGACGCCGCCTTCAACGTGAGCCGGGCGGCGCTTGCCGTGGTCGCCCTCACCGAGCGTCCCGACCTGCTGATGAGCGCGACCGAGGACCGGCTGCACCAGCGGCAGCGGGCCTCGGCGCTGCCGGTCACGACCCGGTGGATCGCCACGCTGCGTGAGCACGGCATCGCCGCGGTGGTCTCCGGTGCCGGGCCGACCGTACTGGCCCTGACCACCACGGCGCTGCCCGACGAACTCCGCCGGCGTGCGGAGGCGGAGGGGCTGCGCGTGCTCGATCTCGAGGTGTCGGACGGCGTGCAGGTTCACTGACCGGACCCCGCTCTGCAGGTCGTCGATCGTGGCGGTGGGCACACCGGCGGAGCGGGACCTTGCCGTGTATCCAGTTCGCGGCTATTGTGGGGATCGTCCGCCCATCGTGCGCGTCAGTCGCCGGTGCTCTACCAGGGCAATCAACTCCCGAATTCCGGAGCTCTCCGAATAACGGAAGCGTCGAATTGCGGGTGCGCGTTCCTGGCTTGGTCCTCTCGCGAATCTCTTCTGCGGTGATGGACCGGAAAATGTGCCTGCATGCGGGCCCACGGGGGCGGACGAGCCGAAAGTTCCATCCAGCGAACACGTCCGGCACATCCGGGTTCAGTGTATGAACTGAACTTCGGGACGAACCCTCGACTTTGCGACGCGCGAGCGAGGGAAGGAAAGGATCTCCGTGACCGATACGGACCTGATCGCTCCTCCTGCGCTCGATTCTGCGGCTTCCGCCGTGACGAGTGAGAAGAGCGGTTCACAGACTTCAGATTCGGCCCCTGCCGTGGCCGCCGCAACCAAGCGTGCCGATGCGCGCCGCGGTGCGGGCCTGTCCGGAATGGTGCTCGCCGAACTGCGCGGGCTCGCCGGCGAACTCGGCATCAAGGGCACCTCCGGCATGCGCAAGGGCGACCTGATCGCGGCCATCAAGGACCGTCAGGGCGGTGCCTCGGCGGCGAACAAGGCCGTCAAGACCGTGGTCGAGGCACCCGCGGTTGCAGCTGTCGCGACCGAGGCCCCGGCCAAGGTCGAGGCGCCGGCCGCCACTCAGGCTCCCGCCACTCAGGCTCCGGCCGCCGTGGCCGCGCCGACTCAGGCTCCGGATTCGGCTCGCGCCGAGGGCGAGCAGTCCGGCGAGGGCGAGCAGGGCGGTCGTCGTGGCCGTCAGCGTCGCGGTGCCTCCCGGGCCGCCGGTTCTGCAGAGCAGGCCGAGAACGCCTCGACCGGCACCGAGCAGCAGGGCGGCGAGTCCCAGCAGGGTGAGCGCGGCGAGCGCAACCGTCGCGACCGCAGCCAGGGTGACCGCAGCCAGGGTGACCGTAGCCAGGGTGACCGCAGCCAGGGTGACCGCAGCCAGGGTGACCGCAACCAGGGTGATCGCAACCAGGGCGACCGCAACCAGGGCAACAACGGCCCGCGTGGGGACCGCAACGACCGCGGCGGCGAGGACGACGGAGAAGGTCGCGGCCGTCGGGGTCGGCGCTTCCGTGAGCGTCGTCGTGGGCGTGACCGCGGCGAGGGCGGCGGCGCGGACAACCGCGAGCGCGAGCCCGAGATCCGCGAGGACGACGTCCTGCAGCCGGTCGCCGGCATCCTCGACGTGCTCGACAACTACGCCTTCGTGCGGACCTCCGGTTACCTGGCCGGTCCGAACGACGTCTACGTGTCGATGAACCTGATCCGCAAGAACGGGCTCCGTCGCGGCGACGCCATCACCGGTGCCGTCCGCGTTCCCCGCGAGGGCGAGGCCCCGGGCAGCAGCCAGCGTCAGAAGTTCAACCCGCTGGTCCGCATCGACTCCGTCAACGGTGGCGACGTGGAGGCGGCGAAGCGTCGCCCCGAGTTCGGCAAGCTCACCCCGCTGTACCCGAACCAGCGGCTGCGGCTCGAGACCACGCCGAACATTCTCACCACCCGCGTCATCGACCTGGTGATGCCGATCGGCAAGGGCCAGCGTGCCCTGATCGTCAGCCCGCCGAAGGCCGGTAAGACCAGCGTCCTGCAGGCGATCGCGAACGCCATCGCGACCAACAACCCTGAGTGCTACCTCATGGTCGTCCTGGTCGACGAGCGTCCCGAAGAGGTCACCGACATGCAGCGGAGCGTGAAGGGTGAGGTCATCGCCTCCACCTTCGACCGGCCGCCGGGAGACCACACCTCGGTCGCCGAGCTCGCGATCGAGCGGGCCAAGCGCCTGGTCGAGGAGGGCAAGGACGTCGTCGTGCTGCTCGACTCGATCACCCGACTGGGCCGTGCGTACAACAACTCGTCGCCCGCCTCGGGACGCATCCTCTCGGGTGGTGTCGACTCGACCGCGCTGTACCCGCCGAAGCGTTTCCTCGGTGCGGCCCGCAACATCGAGAACGGCGGCTCGCTGACGATCATCGCCACCGCGATGGTGGAGACCGGCTCGACCGGCGACACGGTGATCTTCGAGGAGTTCAAGGGCACCGGCAACGCCGAGCTCAAGCTGGACCGCAAGATCGCCGAGCGCCGGGTGTTCCCCGCGGTCGACGTCAATCCGTCCGGTACCCGTAAGGACGAGCTGCTGCTCAGCCCCGACGAGGCCGCGGTGCTGCACAAGCTGCGCCGGGTGCTGTCGGGTCTGGACTCGCACCAGGCGATCGACCTGCTCATCGACCGGCTCAAGAAGACCAAGAGCAACGTCGAGTTCCTGATGCAGGTCTCCAAGACCGCGCCGGGGGCCATGGGCGACGACTAGTCGTCGGGAACAGAAATTGTGCCAGGGCCGTTTAGGACTACATAGGCGGCTCTGGCACAATGAGACCTCGCGTCTCACGGCATCCGCCGAGTGCACGGCAAAACCATGTCCGGTTCCGGTTCACGTCCTCGAGTGGCGAGGGCGACCCGGCGACCACCGAAAGGGACACCATGAAGGCAGGAATTCACCCCAACTACGTGGCGACCACCGTCGTCTGCGGTTGCGGTAACACGTTCGAGACCCACAGCACCAAGGAGTCCGGACGGATCAACGTCGAGGTCTGCTCGCAGTGCCACCCGTTCTACACCGGCAAGCAGAAGATCCTCGACACCGGTGGACGCGTCGCGCGCTTCGAGGCTCGCTACGGCAAGCGCGCCGGCAAGAAGGCCGACGCCGACAGCTAGCTTCACTGCCGACGCCCGTCCTGTGTTCATTCACAGGCCGGGCGTCGGTTTTTTTGTGCGGTACCGCGGGGAGTGCGCACACTTGGGGTACCTGGAACGACCGGCGCGTGCGCGACACGCAAGGACAGGCATGACACGCGAGTAGTCCGTGCCACGCGAGAAGACTGAGAGCGGAGCGAACCATGGCGGGCAACACCCAGCCGTCGGCCATCGACGACATCCTGGCCGAACACGCCGGCCTCGAGCAGCAGTTGTCGGATCCGGCGCTGCACAACGACCCCGCCGCCGCGCGACGGGTGGGCAAGCGGTTCGCCGAACTCGCCCCCGTGATGGCGACGCTCACCAAGCTGCACTCGGCCCGCGAGGACCTCGAGGCCGCCCGTGAACTGGCCGCCGACGACTCCAGCTTCGCCGCCGAGCTGCCCGAGCTGGAGGCCACGGTCGCCGAGCTCGACGTCGCACTGACGGACCTGCTCGCCCCTCGCGACCCGCACGACGGCGACGACGTGGTGCTCGAGGTCAAGTCGGGGGAGGGCGGCGAGGAATCCGCACTGTTCGCCTCCGACCTGGCCCGGATGTACGTCCGGTACGCCGAGCGGCACGGCTGGCGGGTGGAGGTGCTGGACGCCACCATCTCGGATCTCGGCGGTTACAAGGACGCGACCATCTCGATCAAGTCAAAGGGCGACACCCGGGACGGCGTCTGGGCCCGGCTCAAGTTCGAGGGCGGCGTGCACCGCGTCCAGCGGGTTCCCGTGACCGAGTCCCAGGGTCGCGTGCACACCTCCGCCGCCGGCGTGCTCATCTACCCCGAGCCCGACGAGGTCGAGGAGGTGCAGATCGACGAGACCGATCTGCGCATCGACGTGTACCGCTCGTCCGGCAAGGGCGGGCAGGGCGTCAACACCACCGACTCCGCGGTCCGGATCACCCACCTGCCCACCGGCATCGTCGTGACCTGCCAGAACGAGCGTTCGCAGCTGCAGAACAAGGCGCGGGCGATGCAGGTGCTCGCTGCCCGGCTGCAGGCCGCGGCCGAGGAGGCCGCCGCGGACGAGGCATCCGCCGGACGCCAGAGCCAGGTCCGCACCGTCGACCGCTCCGAGCGCATCCGCACCTACAACTACCCGGAGAACCGGATCACCGACCACCGGATCGGGTTCAAGGCACACAACCTGGACGCGGTGCTCGACGGCGACCTCGACGCGCTGCTCGACGCGCTCGGCAAGTCGGACCGAGAGGCCAGGCTCGCGGCGGAGTGACTCGTCGCGGCCGGTCCACCGGGTCGGTCAGTCGCCGGGCACCTCGGGCTCGTCGGGCTCGCCGGCCAGCTGGCTGACGTCGATGCCCGGCAGCAGGAAGCAGTTCTCGCCCTTCGAGTTCTCGTACATGCCCCACACGGCGGTGATCGCGGTGCCGCCCTCGGGTTCGACGAGCAGTGCCGGCGCGTTGAGGATGCCCTTCTCGGGGGCCATCACGCCGGCTCCGGTCTCGCCGGTGTTGACGTTGATCCAGTTGACATCGGGGCCGGTCTTGCCCTGCTCGTTGCAGACGGTCCGCGTGGTTCGTGACCTGTACGTGTCTGCTTCCTGACGGCGTGGCAGGCTGACCGCGTGAGCCGTCAACCCCTGCGCCTAGCGATCCTCGAAGCCACCCGTCTCCTCGAGGAGGCCGGCGTGCACAGCCCGCGCATCGACGCGGAACTTCTCGCGGCCCACGTGGTGGGCGTCGAGAGGGGCCGACTGGGCCTGGTGCCGCTCGTCGACGCCGAGGTGATCGAGGAGTACCGCGCGCTGGTCGCCCGTCGTGCCGAGCGAATTCCGTTGCAGCACATCACCGGTGTGGCCTCGATGGGTGAGATCGACCTGCAGGTGGGGCCCGGGGTGTTCGTGCCGCGGCCGGAGACAGAGCTGCTGCTGGCCTGGGCGCTGGCCGTCCTGGAGGGCACCGCGGGGGAGCGTCCGGTGGTCCTGGACCTGTGCACCGGCTCCGGTGCGCTGGCGTTGGCGCTGGCCCATGCGCGTCCGGACGCGGTGGTTCACGCCGTGGAACTCGACCCCGGCGCGTTGGCCTGGGCGCGGCGCAACGCCGACACCCGCGCCCGCGACGGCGACACCCCGATCACCCTGCACCAGGGCGACGTGACGGACCGCGGCCTGCTCACCGAACTGGAGGGACGGGTGGACGTGGTGGTGTCCAACCCCCCGTACATCCCGTCCGGCGCGCAACTGGACGTTGAGGTGGCCGAGCACGACCCGGCCCTCGCGTTGTTCGGCGGTCCGGACGGGCTGTCGGTCATCACCCCGATGGTCTCGAACATCGCGCGCTGGCTGCGCATCGGCGGCGCGCTCGCCATCGAACACGACGACACCAATGGCGCCCAGGTCGCGGCCATGCTGGCCGAGCGTCGGGTGTTCGGTGACGTCGCAGAGCATTCCGACCTCGCGGGCAAGCCTCGATTCGTGGTGGCCCGCCGGGTCGCGACCGAGACCGAGGCGGCGCGCGCCCGCTGAAGTGGGCCGTAAACCGGGCGCAGAAGACCCCGGCGTGGTGGGGTCGGTCGGGCCACAATCGCGCGGATGGAAGGATGACGATGTGAGCACTGTGTACGACTGCCGGCAAACCGATTCGCGCGAGGCGGGCATCACCGCCGCCACCAACGCGCTCAAGGCCGGGCGTCTGGTGGTGGTCCCCACCGACACCCTCTACGGACTGGCCGCCAACGCCTTCGACGGCGAGGCCGTGACCAGCCTGCTGCGCGCCAAGGGACGTGGCCGCGACATGCCGGTGCCGGTCCTGGTGGGCTCGTGGAACACCATCGACGGGCTGGTCTTCAACGTCCGTCCGCAGGCGCGTGAGCTCATCCGCGCCTTCTGGCCCGGCGGGCTGAGTCTGGTTGTGCAACAGGCACCCTCGCTGGCCTGGGACCTGGGGGACACCCGGGGCACCGTGATGCTCCGGATGCCGCTGCACCCGGTTGCCATCGAACTGCTCCGCGAGGTGGGACCGCTCGCGGTCTCCAGCGCCAACATCTCCGGTCACGCACCGTCGACCACGGTGGAGCAGGCGCGCGACCAGCTCGGCGCCGCGGCCAGCGTGTACCTGGACGGGGGACCGGCCGAACACGCGGTGGCGTCGACGATCGTGGACCTGACCGCGGACGAGCCCCGGATCCTGCGGGAGGGCGCGGTGCCGGCGGCCGCCGTCGCCGAGGTGCTCGGCATGCCGGTGGAGTCCCTGGTCGGCGGGGGCGCGGCGGGATGACGGCGACGCATCTGCGGGTACCGTCGTCGACGTGATCGCCGCCGATACCGTACTTCTGGCCGGATCGGCGTTCGAGGCGCAGTCCAATCGCGGCGCCGGCGTGCCGTTGCGGGAACTGATGCTGGTGCTGTTCACCGCGGCCGTGGTCACCTTCCTCGCCACCGGCGCCGTGCGGCTGTTCGCGATCCGGTTCGGCGCGGTCGCGGTCCCACGCGACCGCGACGTGCACGTCACGCCGACACCGCGGCTCGGCGGGATCGGCATGTACCTCGGGTTCGCGGTCGCGCTGCTCTTCGCGCAGCAACTGCCCGCCCTGGCCCGGGGATTCGAGTACAACACCCAGGACATCCCGGCCGCGCTGGTCTCGGGCCTGCTGATCGTGCTGGTCGGCGTCGTCGACGACCGCTGGGGCCTCGACGCCCTCACCAAGTTCGTCGGCCAGGTCACAGCCGCGGGCGTGCTGGTGGTGATGGGGGTCAGCTGGTTCGCGCTGTACCTGCCCTGGGGCGGCACCACGCTGATCCTCGACCAACTCCAGGCCGGACTGTTCACCGTGCTGGTCGCGGTGGTCATGATCAACGCGATGAACTTTGTCGACGGCCTGGACGGTCTCGCGGCGGGACTGGGCCTGATCTCCTCGGTGGCGATCTGCGTGTTCTCCGTCGGGCTGTTGCACGAGCAGGGCGGCGACGTGAGTGCGTACCCGCCGGCAATGCTCGCGGCCGCGCTGGCCGGCGCCTGCCTCGGCTTCCTCCCGCACAACTTCCAACCGGCCCGCATCTTCATGGGCGACTCCGGTTCGATGCTGATCGGCCTGATGCTCGCCGCGATCTCGACCAGTGCGTCCGGGCGGATCTCGCTCAACGCCTACGGTTCTCGCGACATCCTGGGCCTGCTCACCCCGCTGCTGCTGGTGGGCGCGGTGATGTTCATCCCGGTCCTGGACCTGCTCCTCGCGGTGATCCGTCGGACCATGGCCGGTCGCAGCCCGTTCAGTCCGGACAAGATGCACCTGCACCACCGCCTGCTGCAGATCGGGCACTCGCATCGGCGGGTCGTCCTGCTCATCTACTTGTGGGTGGGTGTGCTGGCGTTCGGTGCGGTGGGATCGGCGCTGATCGACCGCCGGTTGGTGGTGCTGCTGCTCGCCGGCGGACTGGTGTTCGCGCTGGTGGTCACGGCCGTCCCCTCGCTGCGGGTGCAGCAGGACCACGGACGGGATCGGGACCGGCAGGCGTAGCCAGCTAGGCTTGGACCGTGACTTTTTCTCCGAACCCCGTGCCCGACCAGTCCGCCCCGCTCCGCGCCGCGGTGCGGTACGGCATCTTCGGCCTGATCGCCCTCGCGGTGGTCGGGTCGATCGTGGCGAGCCTGGTCGCCGGCTGGGCCGGGCTGTGGGGTGCGCTCATCGGCGTCGCGGTCGGCGGAGGCTTCGTGCTCTGCACCGCGCTCGCCGTCCTGTTCACCGAGAAGCTCCCGCCGGCGACCTCGGGTGCGGTCCTGCTGGGCAGCTGGCTGCTCAAGATGATCCTGGCGATCCTGGTGCTGGGCATCCTCAAGGGGATGGACTTCTACAGCAAGGGCGCGCTGGTCATCGTCATGGTGCTGGCCCTGATCATCGTCCTCGGCGCCGAGACCTACGGGCTGCTCAAGATCAAGGTGCCGTACGTCGTGCCCGCCTCCGAGGAGCCCGATTCCGACGGGAAGTAGTACGACAGCCTGTAGTAATTTGTTTTGCGGGGACCCTGTCTACACAACGTCGTAGATGTCTTGATAGGGTCATGCCCAAGCGAGGGTAGGAACGACGCAAATCTCGCAATTCCGCGTCGTCCCGCAACCGCACAGGTGGCCCCGATCGACGGTTTCGCATGTTGGATTTCGACATGACCGGAGCGTCGTGGGGTGGTCGCCGAGTCGACGACAGTCCGCCGACACCGACAGACGCACGAGCCCTGGAACGGGCTCACAGCTGCTGACGAATACGCGAGCCGACCTTGTCGACTTGTTTCGTCAATGTCCGATCGAACCGCAGGCGATGCCGCCTGCGGCCACGACTACGGGAGAGACCGCTGAGCGTCACGACCCTGGCCGCGGAGTTCCATCCGCCGTCACTTGCAGACTTCTTCCCTCCCGCTGTGCTGTTCGAGGGGACCCCCTTCGAGCTCGACCGACTGATGCTGATCCGCATCCTCATGACGGTCGTGCTGCTCGCCTTCTTCGCGATCGCGATGCGCAGCCCGCGGCTGATCCCGCGCGGCGTCCAGAACGTGGCCGAGATGGGGCTCGCGTTCGTCAAGGACCAGATCGCCGACGAGATCCTCGGCAAGGAACAGGGCAAGCGTTTCCTGCCGGTCCTGGCGACGATCTTCTTCGCGGTGCTCTTCATGAACGTGTCCAGCATCATTCCGCTGCTGAACATCTCGCCGAATGCGCGGATCGGTATGCCGATCGTGCTTGCCGCGATCGCGTACATCACCTTCAACTACGTCGGTATCAAGAAGTACGGCTTCTTCAAGTACATCAAGAGCAGCATCGTTGTTCCTGACGTACCGATCGCGTTGCACGTGATCCTGATCCCGATCGAGTTCATCTCGACCTTCATCCTTCGGCCGTTCACGCTCACCGTCCGTCTCATGGCGAACATGCTGGCCGGCCACCTCATGCTCGTGCTGTTCTTCAGCGCCACCCAGTTCTTCTTCTTCGAGGCTGCGGCCGGAATGAAGATCTTCGGTGTGTTCTCGCTGGCAGCCGGCTTCGGATTCACCCTCTTCGAGTTGCTGGTGATCTTCCTGCAGGCGTACGTATTCGCCCTGCTGACCGCCGTGTACATCGACCTGGCGCTCCACGCCGACTCGCACTGACCGCACTACACACAAACCTGACCCCTCGCCGATCCCGGCAAGGGGCAACAGAAAGGGAACGGAACACCACATGAGCCTCTCGTACCTGGCACAGGCCGCGGTTGAGCAGACCACCACGGGCAAGGGCTACGGCGCCATCGGCTACGGTCTCGCGGCCATCGGCCCCGGCATCGGCGTGGGTATCGTCGTCGGTAAGGCCATCGAGGGCATCGCGCGTCAGCCCGAGCTCTCCGGCCAGATCCGCACCAACATGTTCCTCGGTATTGCATTCACCGAGGCCCTCGCGCTGATCGGTATCGTCGCCGGCTTCCTGTTCGGCTGATCGAATGTCGAACATTGCAGTGATCGCAGCCTCGGAGGCGGAGAACATCAATCCCCTCCTCCCCGAGACTTACGACATCGTGTGGTCGACGGTCTGCATCGTCATCATCGGTTTTGCCTTCTGGAAGTTCATCCTTCCGAAGTTCCAGCAGGTGCTGGCCGAGCGCAGCGACCAGATCGAAGGCGGCATCAAGCGTGCCGAAGAGGCCCAGGTGGAGGCCAAGGAGACGCTGGAGCAGTACCGCGCCCAGCTCGCCGAGGCTCGTACCGAGGCCGCGGCCATCCGCGAGGATGCCCGCACCCAGGGTCAGCAGATCATCGCCGAGATGAAGGTCCAGGCCCAGGAGGAAAGCGACCGCATCGTCGCCGCCGGCAGCAGCCAGCTCGCCGCGCAGCGTCAGCAGATCGTGGCCGAACTGCGCAGCGATCTCGGCCGCACCGCGGTCGACCTCGCCGAGAAGGTCATCGGGGAGTCGCTCTCCGACGACGTCAAGCGGGCCGGCACGATCGACCGTTTCCTCAGTGAACTGGACACCGTCAGCGCGAACTCCGCAGCCGGAAAGTGAGCACCATGTACGCAGCAAGCCGTGAGGCGCTGACTCATACGAGGAGCGTCCTGGATTCAGCGCTGGCCGGAGTCTCGGCCGGCGCGGCGACTGCGGCTGCGGCACAGACCGGCGCAGAGCTGTTCACGGCGGTCGAGACCCTCGACGGCCAGCGCACGCTGCGCGCCGCACTGGCCGATCCGTCGGCCCCCGCGGCTGTGCGGCAGGGGCTGGCCGAGCAGGTGTTCTCGGCGAAGGTTTCCGCCGAGACGCTGGCGACCCTGAAGGCAGCGGCGGGCCAGGACTGGTCCAGCTCCGCCGACCTTCGGAATTCGCTGGTGCTGCTGGGACGGGAGTCGCTGCTTCGCGCGGCCGACGACCAGAACCAGCTGGACACCGTCGAGGACGAGCTCTTCCGGCTCGGTCGCATCGTCGCGGGTAACCCCGCGCTCGAGCAGGCCCTGTCCGATCGGGCCCGGCCTACTGCGGCCAAGCGCGAGATGCTGTCGAAGTTGCTGTACGGCAAGGTCACCGCGGTGACCGAGGCGCTGGCCATCCAGGCAGCCGGTCGACTGCGCACCGCCCCGGCGGACGCATTCAACGAGCTGGCCGAGCTGGCCGCGGCCCGACGTGACAAGGCGGTTGCGCACGTGCGCAGCGCCTCGCCGCTGTCGAGCGCACAGGTGGAGCGGCTCGCCGCGACCCTGACCCGGACCTACGGGAAGCCGGTCACCGTGCACGTGGAGGTCGACCCCGAGCTCCTCAGCGGTCTCGTGGTTCGCGTGGGCGACGAGGTCATCGACGGCAGCGCGGCGGGACGACTCGCGACGCTGCGCAAGAACCTCAAGTAGTCCGGCGCTGCGCCTCGCAGCACCAACCTCCAGATCAATTCGAAGACCAGATACCGAGAGCAGGAAGAACATGGCGGAGCTGACGATCTCCTCCGACGAGATCCGTAGCGCGATCGACAACTACACCGCGAGCTACTCCCCGGAGGCCTCCCGCGAGGAGGTCGGAGCGGTGTCCGACACCAGTGACGGCATTGCGCACGTCACCGGCCTGCCTTCGGCAATGGCCAACGAACTGCTGGAGTTCCCCGGCGGCGTCCTCGGCGTGGCACTGAACCTGGATGCCACCGAGATCGGTGCCGTCATCCTGGGTGACTACGAGCACATCGCGGAGGGCCAGCAGGTCAAGCGCACCGGCGACGTGCTGTCCGTGCCGGTGGGCGATGCGTTCCTCGGACGCGTCGTGAACCCGCTGGGCCAGCCCATCGACGGCCTCGGCGAGATCGAGACCACCGAGACCCGCGCGCTGGAGCTGCAGGCCGCGTCCGTGCTGGAGCGCCAGCCGGTCGAGGAGCCGCTGCAGACCGGCATCAAGGCCATCGACGCGATGACCCCGATCGGCCGTGGCCAGCGCCAGCTGGTGATCGGCGACCGTAAGACCGGCAAGACCGCGGTCTGCGTCGACGCCATCCTCAACCAGAAGGCCAACTGGGCGACCGGCGACCCGAAGCAGCAGGTTCGCTGCATCTACGTCGCCATCGGTCAGAAGGGCTCCACCATCGCCGGCGTCAAGCAGGCGCTCGAGGAGCAGGGCGCGATGGAGTACACCACCATCGTCGCCGCCCCGGCCTCCGACTCCGCCGGCTTCAAGTGGCTCGCGCCGTACACCGGTTCGGCCATCGGCCAGCACTGGATGTACCAGGGCAAGCACGTCCTGGTCGTGTTCGACGACCTGACCAAGCAGGCCGAGGCGTACCGCGCCATCTCGCTGCTGCTGCGTCGCCCGCCGGGCCGCGAGGCGTACCCGGGTGACGTCTTCTACTTGCACTCCCGTCTGCTGGAGCGCTCGGCGAAGCTGTCCGACGCCCTCGGTGGTGGCTCGCTCACCGCGCTGCCGATCATCGAGACCAAGGCCAACGACGTCTCGGCCTACATCCCGACCAACGTCATCTCCATCACCGACGGTCAGGTGTTCCTCGAGTCCGACCTGTTCAACAAGGGCATCCGCCCCGCGATCAACGTCGGTATCTCGGTCTCCCGAGTCGGTGGCGCCGCGCAGACCAAGGGCATGAAGAAGGTCTCCGGTTCGCTGCGTCTGGAGCTCGCACAGTTCCGTGAGCTGGAGGCGTTCTCCGCCTTCGCCTCCGACCTGGACGACGCCTCCAAGGCCCAGCTCGAGCGCGGCCAGCGTCTGGTCGAGCTGCTCAAGCAGGACCAGTACTCCCCGATTGCCGTCGAGGACCAGATCATCTCGATCTACCTCGCGGGCGAGGGTGTCTTCGACTCCGTGCCGGTCGGCGATGTCCGCCGGTTCGAGGCGGAGCTGCTCGAGGACCTGCACCGCAACGCGGCCGGCGTCTACGAGGCGATCAAGGGCGGCAAGGCTCTCGACGCGGACTCGACCAAGGCCCTCGTGGCGGCGACCGACAAGTTCAAGCAGGGCTTCCTGGCGTCGGACGGCAGCCGCGTGGTCAACGAGGCCGAGGCCAGCGCACTGGGTGCCGACGAGGTCAGCCAGGAGCAGGTTTCCGTCACGCGCAAGCACGTCACCAAGTGAGCGTGACTGCCGTGTCCTCGACTTGTGGGAAGGGAGTGTGACTGAGTAGATGGCAAGCCTGCGCGAACTGCGCTCACGTATCAAGTCAGTCAACTCGACCAAGAAGATCACCAAGGCGCAGGAGCTGATCGCCACCTCCCGCATCACCAAGGCGCAGACCCGGGTCGCGGCTTCCAAGCCGTACGCCGAGGAGATCACCAAGGTGCTCTCCGCGCTGGCGAGTGCCTCGGGATCGCTCGACCACCCGTTGCTCAACGAGCGGGCGAACCCGAAGCGTGCGGCCGTGCTCGTGGTCACCAGTGACCGCGGCATGTGTGGCGGCTACAACTCCAACGTCCTCAAGGAGGCCGAGGAGCTGTTCGCGCTGCTGCGCAGCGAGGGCAAGGAGCCGGTGCTGTACGTGCTCGGCGCGAAGGGCCTGACGTACTACACCTTCCGCGACCGGGACCTGAAGGGTTCGTGGACCGGGTTCTCGCAGGACCCGGGCTACGCGGACGCCGCACGGGCGAGCCGTCACCTGGTCGAGCTGTTCATGGCCGGCTCGGGCAACGAGGTTCCGGCGTACAACGGCGAGGGCACCATCGAGGGCGTCGACGAGCTTCACATCGTCTACACCCGCTTTGTGTCGATGCTGACCCAGACGCCGGAGGTCCGGCGGATGGCTCCGCTCGAGGTGGCGTACCAGGACGAGAACTTCGAGCTCGGCGAGGACATGCTCACCGACTCGAACGGTGCTCATCCCACCGCGCAGTACGACTTCGAGCCCGAAGCGGGTGTGTTGCTGTCGGCGCTGCTGCCGAAGTACATCAACACCCGCATCTACTCCTCGCTGCTCGAAGCCGCGGCGTCGGAGTCGGCGTCACGTCGGACCGCCATGAAGGCGGCCACGGACAACGCCAACGAGCTGGTGAACACCCTGAGCCGTCAGGCAAACCAGGTGCGCCAGGCCCAGATCACCCAGGAAATCAGCGAGATCGTCGGTGGCGCGAATGCGCTCGCCTCGAGCGCAGGAAGTGACTAGACACATGACCGCAGCAGTAACCCAAACCAACGCGAACGGTGCGGCAACCGCCGGCCGAGTCGTGCGGGTCATCGGTCCCGTTGTGGACGTTGAGTTCCCGCGCGGCGCCGTTCCCGCACTGTTCAACGCCCTGAACGCAGAGGTCACTCTGCCGACGGTCGCGAAGACGCTGACCCTCGAGGTGGCGCAGCACCTGGGCGACAACCTGGTGCGCACCGTCTCGATGCAGCCCACCGACGGCCTGGTGCGCGGCACCGCGGTCGTCGACTCCGGCAAGCCGATCTCGGTTCCCGTCGGCGACGTCGTCAAGGGCCACGTGTTCAACGCCCTCGGTGACTGCCTCGACACCCCGGGCCTCGGTCGCGACGGCGAGCAGTGGGGCATCCACCGCAAGCCCCCCGCCTTCGACCAGCTCGAGGGCAAGACCGAGATCCTCGAGACCGGCATCAAGGTCATCGACCTGCTGACCCCGTACGTCAAGGGCGGCAAGATCGGTCTGTTCGGTGGTGCCGGTGTCGGCAAGACCGTTCTGATCCAGGAGATGATCACCCGTATCGCCCGCGAGTTCTCCGGCACCTCGGTGTTCGCAGGCGTCGGTGAGCGGACCCGTGAGGGCACCGACCTCCACCTCGAGATGGAAGAGATGGGCGTCCTCCAGGACACCGCCCTTGTCTTCGGC
Organism: Rhodococcus sp. P4_C10; assembly: GCF_056402135.1. Taxonomy (NCBI): domain Bacteria; kingdom Bacillati; phylum Actinomycetota; class Actinomycetes; order Mycobacteriales; family Nocardiaceae; genus Rhodococcus; species Rhodococcus sp. P4_C10. The sequence goes on from NZ_JBFUHZ010000047.1 coordinate 25,092, forward strand.
CAGATGGACGAGCCGCCGGGAACGCGTATGCGCGTCGCCCTGTCGGCACTGACCATGGCGGAGTACTTCCGCGATGTGCAGAACCAGGACGTGTTGCTCTTCATCGACAACATCTTCCGGTTCACCCAGGCCGGTTCCGAGGTCTCGACCCTGCTGGGTCGTATGCCTTCGGCCGTGGGTTACCAGCCGACCCTCGCGGACGAGATGGGTGAGCTCCAGGAGCGCATCACCTCGACCCGTGGCCGCTCGATCACCTCGCTGCAGGCGATCTACGTGCCCGCCGACGACTACACCGACCCGGCACCGGCGACCACCTTCGCGCACCTCGATGCGACCACCGAGCTCTCGCGTCCGATTTCGCAGATGGGTATCTACCCCGCTGTGGACCCGCTGACGTCGACCTCGCGCATCCTCGAGCCCGGCATTGTCGGCGTGGAGCACTTCCGCGTCGCCAACGAGGTCAAGCGGATCCTGCAGAAGTACAAGGAACTGCAGGACATCATCGCCATTCTGGGTATGGACGAGCTGCAGGAAGAGGACAAGATCCTCGTCGGCCGCGCGCGCCGCATCCAGAAGTTCCTCGGTCAGAACTTCATCGTCGCCGAGAAGTTCACCGGCGAGGCCGGCTCCGTGGTGCCGCTCGCGGACACCATCGAGGCGTTCGACCGTGTCTGCAAGGGCGAGTTCGACCACCTGCCCGAGCAGGCGTTCAACAGCTGCGGTGGACTCGACGACGTCGAGGCCGCTGCCAAGAAGATCGCAGGGAAGTAGTCGACCATGGCTGAGATGACCGTTGAGCTCGTCGCCGTCGAGCGGCGTCTGTGGTCGGGCACGGCGACGCTCGTCAGCGCCCAGACCACCGAGGGCGAGATCGGCATCATGTACGGACATGAGCCGGTCCTCGGTCAGCTGGTCGAGGCGGGTGTCGTCGCCATCACCACCGGCGAGGGCGACCGCGTCGTCGCCGCGGTGCACGGTGGCTTCCTCTCCGTGACCGGCACCTCGGTGACGATCCTGGCCGAGTCCGCGGACTTTGCCGGCGACATCGACGTGGAGGCCGCCAAGGCAGTGCTCGCGGAGACGCAGGACGACCTCGAGGCGATCGCGATCGCCAAGGGGCGCCTGCGCGCCGTCGAGCGGGCCTGACCCGGTAGACACAGACAGCCGCGACGAGCAGGGCCACGGGCAGTGACAATCGGAGTGACAGTTCTCTTCGTTCTGGTTGTCCTGCTCGCGGCGCTCGTCGCGGCTTTCGTGTATCGACTGAGCGTTCTGCGCCGCGGCGGGACCGCGGCGATTCTCCGGGTGACTCCCGCCGCGGCCGGGCACGGCTGGCGGCACGGCGTCATCCGGTACGGCGAGAACAGTCTCGTCTTCCTCAAGCTGTCGAGCCTGCGGCCCGGACCGGACATCCGGTTGGACCGTCAGGGCATCGAGCTGGGGGAGCGGCGCGGTCCCCGCGAGACCGAGTACGACATCATGACCGACGAGATCCTGATCCTGTCGGTGGTCGACGGCGAGCGCAGCTACGAGGTCGCCCTCGACCGCGGTGCGCTCACCGCCTTCCTCTCCTGGGTGGAGTCGCGCCCGGACGGCCGCTCCATGCGCGGCCGGCCCGCCTGACGCCGACGAAACAAGAACCCCGACCGAATTCCGGTCGGGGTTCTCTTGTGTGTGGGGGCAGACGCCGGGTGGTCAGGTGCCGGTGCGGTCAGGCGCCGGAATCGGTTCCGCCCGCACCCGGGTGCCACAGCACGTCGCCGTCCGGATTGGCCACCCGGCCGAGGATGAACAGCAGGTCCGAGAGCCGGTTGAGGTACTTCGCCGGCAGCACATTGGTGTCGGCGGGGCTGGCATCGACCGCCGCCCAGGCCGCCCGCTCCGCCCGCCGCGTCACCGTTCGGGCGACATGCAACTGCGCCGCCAGCACGGTGCCGCCCGGGAGGATGAACGAGTTCAGCGGGGCCAGCGGCTCGTTGAACTCGTCGCACCAGGCCTCGAGCCGCTCGACGTAGGCCGGGGTCACCCGCAGCGGCGGGTACTTCGGATCCTCGACCACCGGGGTGGACAGGTCCGCGCCGGCGTCGAACAGGTCGTTCTGGATCTGGCGGAGCACCGACATGATCTGCGGACTCGGTTCGCCGAGCGCGAGTGCCACGCCGATGCATGCGTTGGCCTCGTCGCAGTCGGCGTAGGCGATCAGTCGCGGGTCGTTCTTCGAGACCCGGGAGAAGTCGCTGAGTCCCGTCGTGCCGTCGTCGCCGGTGCGGGTGTAGATGCGGGTGAGGTGGACTGCCATGCCGTCACGGTACCGGCGTGGCATCCGGCACCGGGGGACCTGACTAGGCTGTCGGACTGTGAGTGAACGCTTTCTTGTCACCGGTGGCAACAGACTGACCGGTGAGGTCTCGGTGGGTGGCGCGAAGAACAGCGTGCTCAAGTTGATGGCCGCGGCCCTGCTGGCCGAGGGCACCACCGTCATCACCAACTGCCCCGACATCCTCGACGTGCCGTACATGGCCGAGGTCCTGCGCGGACTGGGCTGCGACGTCGAACTCGACGGCGACACGGTGCGGATCACGACGCCCGCCGAGCCGAAGTTCCACGCCGACTTCCCGGCGGTGACGCAGTTCCGGGCCTCGGTCTGTGTGCTCGGGCCGCTGGTGGCACGGTGCCGGCGTGCGGTGGTGGCGTTGCCGGGCGGCGACGCGATCGGGTCACGCCCGCTCGACATGCACCAGACCGGGTTGGCACTGCTCGGCGCGCGCAGCGAGATCCAGCACGGCTGCCTCGTCGCGGAGGCCGACGACCTGCACGGTGCGCAGATCCGGCTGGCGTTCCCGTCTGTCGGCGCCACCGAGAACATCCTGATGGCGGCGGTCCTGGCCAAGGGCGAGACGGTGATCGACAACGCCGCGCGGGAGCCCGAGATCGTGGACCTGTGCAACATGCTGGTGCGGATGGGCGCCCGGATCGAGGGCGCCGGTTCGTCGACCCTGACCATTCAGGGGGTGCGTCGGCTGGAGCCGACGACGCACCGGGTGATCGGCGACCGGATCGTCGCCGCGACCTGGGGGATCGCCGCTGCGATGACGCGGGGCGACGTCCGGGTGCGCGGGGTGAACCCGAAGCACCTTTCGCTGGTACTGGACAAGCTGCGTTCGGCCGGCGCCGAGGTCACACCCGAGGCCGACGGTTTCCGGGTGGTCCAGGAGTCGCGGCCGAAGGCGGTCAACTTCGCGACCTTGCCGTTCCCCGGATTCCCCACCGACCTGCAGCCGATGGCGATCGGCCTGGCCGCGGTCGCGGACGGGACGTCGATGATCACCGAGAACGTCTTCGAGGCCCGGTTCCGGTTCGTGGAGGAGATGATCCGCCTCGGTGCCGACGCCCGGACCGACGGACACCATGCGGTGGTCCGCGGGATCACCCGGTTGTCGAGTGCGCCGGTCTGGTCCTCGGACATCCGCGCCGGTGCGGGCCTGGTGCTCGCCGCCCTGGTCGCGGACGGAACCACCGAGGTCCACGACGTCTACCACATCGATCGCGGCTACCCGATGTTCGTCGAGAAGCTCTCGGCGCTCGGCGGCGACATCGTCCGGGTCACCGACGCCGGCTGATGCATTCGGTCCCGCCACCTGCACATGAACGAAGGGCACCACCTCTCGCGGCTGCGAGCGGCGGTGCCCTTCTTGCATGCAGGGGGGGGCACTTGCATGGGCCCTCGGCGCCGGCCCACGGGGCAGGGTGGTCGGCGTCACATCGCCGGAATCTGCGGTTCAGGACGGAATTCGGACCGGTGGTCGGGCGCTGACCTGGAGCGATGCGGCCGGCCGATGTGCGTGACCTGGCGATTTGCTTCGGGGTTCACGCTCACGTAACTTTTGTCGAGTCAGAGCGACACGGACACCGACCCGGACCGAGAGGTACGGGACACGAGGTAGGACGTCGAAAGCCTGACAAGAACCCCTTTCAGCCAGAACATCCAGCCGGTTTGCGCCGGCGGCAGTGATGAGTTAGGCTGGAAAAGTTGCCCCGGAACACCGAGAGAGCTAATCTCGGGTGTGAAGGTGTGTGCGTGTTCTTTGAGAACTCAACAGTGTGCCGATGAATGTCAGTGCCAAATTATTTGGTACTCC
>NZ_JBFUHZ010000048.1:0-37296 GCF_056402135.1 Rhodococcus sp. P4_C10
GCATCGCTTTGTGCGGGGCTCAGCCCAGCGTCAGGCCGTCACCGTCCGCCGTGACGTTCACCGGCACGACGTCGCCGTCCTTGATCTCGCCGGCCAGCAGCAGCTTCGCCAACTGGTCGCCGATCGACTGCTGCACCAGCCGGCGCAGCGGTCGCGCACCGTACTGCGGGTCGTAGCCCCGCTTGGCCAGCCACGCCTTCGCCGGCTGCGAGACCTCCAGCGTGAGCCGCCGGGCGGCGAGCCGCCTGGCCAGCTGGCCGAGCTGGATGTCGACGATGGACTCGAGCTGCTCCTCCGAGAGCGGGTCGAAGATCACCACGTCGTCGAGCCGGTTGATGAACTCCGGCTTGAACGCGTGCCGCACCGCATCCATGACCTGCTCCTTGGTGCCACCGGCACCGAGGTTGGACGTCAGGATCAGGATGGTGTTGCGGAAGTCCACCGTCCGGCCCTGGCCGTCCGTCAGGCGTCCCTCGTCGAGGACCGCCAGCAGGATGTCGAACACGTCGGGGTGCGCCTTCTCCACCTCGTCGAAGAGCACCACCGTGTACGGACGCCTGCGCACCGCCTCGGTGAGCTGACCGCCGGCCTCGTAGCCGACGTAGCCGGGCGGGGCACCGACGAGCCGTGCCACCGAGTGCTTCTCGCCGTACTCGGACATGTCGATCCGGACCATCGCGCGTTCGTCGTCGAACAGGAAGTCCGCCAACGCCTTTGCGAGCTCGGTCTTGCCCACGCCGGTCGGTCCGAGGAACAGGAACGAGCCGGTCGGCCGGTTCGGGTCCGCGACTCCGGCCCGGGCCCGGCGCACCGCGTCGGAGACTGCCTGCACCGCGTCGGCCTGCCCGACGACCCGCTTGCCGAGCTCGGACTCCATCCGCAGCAGCTTGGCGGTCTCGCCCTCCATCATCCGGCCGGCCGGGATGCCGGTCCACGCCGCCACCACGTCCGCGACGTCGTCGGGTCCGACCTCCTCCTTGAGCATGACGTCGCCGTCGCTGGCGCCTCCCGACGCCTCGACCGCCGCCTCGAGCCGCTTCTCCAGCTCGGGGATCCGGCCGTAGCGCAGCTCCGCGGCCTTGCCCAGGTCGCCGTCGCGCTCGGCCCGGTCCGACTCGCGGCGCAGCGTCTCGAGCTGCTCCTTGACCTCGCGGACCGAGTCGATGGCCTGCTTCTCGTTCTGCCACCGGGTGCTCAGCTGCCCCAGCTTCTCGCGGGCGTCCGCGAGCTCCTGCCGCAGCTTGGCGAGCCGCGCCTTCGACGCCTCGTCGGTCTCCTTGGCCAGCGCCATCTCCTCGATCTCCAGCCGGCGCACGATCCGCTCGATCTCGTCGATCTCGACGGGCCGCGAGTCGATCTCCATCCGCAGCCGCGACGCGGCCTCGTCGACCAGGTCGATGGCCTTGTCCGGCAGGAACCGGGAGGTGATGTACCGGTCCGAAAGGGTCGCCGCCGCAACGAGAGCGGAGTCGGTGATGCGCACGCCGTGGTGCACCTCGTAGCGCTCCTTGAGACCGCGCAGGATGCCGACGGTGTCCTCCACCGACGGCTCCCCGACCAGCACCTGCTGGAAACGGCGTTCGAGCGCCGCGTCCTTCTCGATGTACTTGCGGTACTCCTCGAGGGTGGTCGCACCGACCATGCGCAGCTCGCCGCGGGCCAGCATCGGCTTGATCATGTTGCCGGCGTCCATCGCGGACTCACCGGTGGCACCGGCACCGACGATGGTGTGCAGCTCGTCGATGAACGTGATGACCTGTCCGGCCGAGTTCTTGATGTCGTCGAGGACGGCCTTGAGCCGCTCCTCGAACTCGCCGCGGTACTTCGCCCCCGCGACCATCGAACCGAGGTCGAGGGAGATCACGGTCTTGCCGCGCAACGACTCCGGGACGTCACCCGCCACGATCCGCTGGGCCAGGCCCTCCACGATCGCGGTCTTGCCGACGCCCGGCTCGCCGATCAGCACCGGGTTGTTCTTGGTGCGGCGGCTGAGTACCTGGACCACCCGCCGGATCTCGGTGTCGCGCCCGATCACCGGGTCGAGCTTGCCGGAGCGGGCGGCTTCGGTGAGGTCGGTGCTGTACTTCTCCAGCGCCTGGTACGAGCCCTCGGGATCCGGACTGGTGACCCGGGCACTGCCGCGCACCGCGGTGAACGCGTCACGCAGCGCCTGCGCCGTAGCGCCATGTCCGACAAGCAGTTTCGCGACGTCGGAGTCGCCGTCGGCGAGCCCCACCATGAGGTGTTCGGTGGACACGTACTCGTCGTCGAGCTCGGTCGCCAGGCGCTGGGCGGCGGTCAGCGCAGCGAGTGCCTCACGGCCCAGCTGCGGGGTGGCGGTCGCACCGGTCGCCTTGGGCAGCCGGTCGACCATGGTCTGTGCCTCGCGGTGCACCACCGCGGGGTCGACGCCGACCGCCTTGAGCAGCGGTGCGGCAATGCCGTCGGTCTGGTCGAGCAGGGCCACCAACAGGTGCGCCGGACGGATGTCCGGGTTCCCGGCGGCGGACGCGGACTGCAAGGCCGCAGTCAAGGCCGCCTGAGTCTTGGTGGTCGGAGAAAACGAGTCCATGGTCACCCCTAACGGAAGACGTATGTCGTCGCCGTCGAGCCTAGGTGTGGCCGGTCGGCGCTGTCACATGTCCCAACACACAAAGAGTTGAGTCTGTTCCGCTCAAGTCTAAAAACTTTCGACCGTCGGCAATTCCTAGGCAAACCACCCGGTCACAGGCCCGCACCCACCCGGTACGCCTCGAGCCGCGCGGTCAGCTCCGCCGGGTGGGCCAGCGCGGGCAGGTGCCCGCCGTCCATCTCGTCGGCCACGATCCCGAGGCGCTCGCGCACCATCCGGCGCTGAAAGCCGGCGGGAAAGAAGCGGTCCTGCCGGCACAGCAGGAACCGGGTCGGCACGTCCGGCCAGGAGGGCATCGGAAGTTGCTGCTCGAACGGGGTGTCGGACTGCCCGCGCGCGCCGTCCGCCAGCACCGTCTCCAGCAGCTCCGGCGGCAGGTCGTGCAGAAACGTTGTCACCGGATCGAATTCGGCGTCGGGGTCGCGTCCCTCGCGTTCGTCGAGCGCCCGGCGCGCAGCCTCCTGCCCGGTGTTCGACCACCACTCGCCGGGCGACTCTCCCGCCGCCGGGACCATCGCCGCCACGAGTACGACCAGTGCTACCGCCACTCGCCCGCAAACCAGCGGCGCGGTGAACCCCGCCATCGACTGCGCCACCAGGATCGGCCCCGCGCGGTCGCCGATCGCGTCGACCACCACGTCTGTGTACTCGGCGAACCCGGCGGAGTCGTCGTCGACCGGCAGGTCCGGGGTCAGCACCTCGTGGCCGCGCTCGCGCAGCCGCGGCGCGACGAACTGCCAGTAGGACGAGTCGGACCCGGCGCCGTGCAGCAGGACGTAGGTGGCCATGGTGGCCAATTCTGCGCCGGGCGACTGCTCCTCGGCCAGCGAACGCCGACGTAACACGCCCATGGTTGATGCGTTGGGGTCCGCGACAGCCCGGATCAGAGACGTTCCTCAGACGCTGACGAGGAGGGGCCCACGCCAACCTCCTCTACCCCCAAACCGCGCCGGCCGCACCGCCAGACTCCCCAAAAATCGGACATATTGATGATGATCATTGTCACACTTCCTCTGCGGATGGTTTCAGGTTTGAATTACTCGCCACCCCGACCGGGGTGACGCCGATCTGCGCTGCGCGCAACAGAAAGGGATCTTCATGACCTCGTCGGACACCGTGCCCCTCGCCCTCATCGACCTCGCAGGCAAGGCCTTCGCGGCACTCGCGGGCCTGGCTGCCAGCTGACCGCCGGCTAGCGCGCGCTTTCAATCAGGGGCATCCAGGAGGAGTTGGAAGTGCGCGTCGGGGGTCGAGCTTCGATGAGGTCCCCTGTCTCCGCGCCCGCCTGCACGAGTCCCGCCTTCACTACAACGCACCGTGCGGACGGGGCTCGCCGAAGCCCTCTGTGACGCCCGCGCAGAGCGGCGCTGACGGGCATCTCGAAACACCGGAACGGAACCAACTTTCGATACGCTCCGGTGCCCCAGCCTGGACCCCGCACCGGGGTCGGCGCCCCCGAGCGGCTCTCGGAGCTGCGGCCGACCGCCCAAAGGCTGCGGTTCCCCGTCGGCGACCGGTTGACGTGTCCGACGCACGGCTACCGAGGGTATCCATGACGCGGACCCATCCGGCCGCCCCGCGGCGCCGAACACCCGGTATGGACCGTCCCTCGAAGTCACACCCAGACCCCCTCGCACCGCCACGCACCGTCGCCGTCATCGGCAGCGGCGTCGCCGGACTCACCGCCGCGTACGTGCTGGCCCGACGCGACCGGGTGACGCTCTACGAGGCCGACGAGCGACTCGGCGGGCACGCGCACACCCACGACCTCGAACTCGACAGCGGGACGCGGGTGTCGGTGGACACCGGGTTCATCGTGCACAACGACCGCACCTACCCCACCCTGCTGCGGCTGTTCGACGAACTGGGCGTGGCCACCCAGGACACCGACATGTCGATGTCCGTCCGATCGGACGCGAACGGCCTCGAGTTCGCGGGCGCGAAGGGCCTGACGGGGCTGTTCCCCACGCCGCGCACGCTCACCCGCCCGCGGTACCTGCGCATGCTCGGCGAGGTGGTCCGGTTCCACCGCGCCGCCCGGACCCTGCTGGACACCACGGCATGCGGTCCAGACGAACCGCTCGCCACGTTCCTGGCCCGACATCGGTTCTCGGACTACTTCACCCGGCACTTCGTCACCCCGCTCGTCGCAGCCGTGTGGTCGTGCGCCCCGTCGACCGCGGGCCGCTACCCGGCGCGGTACCTGTTCACCTTCCTCGACCACCACGGGATGCTGACCGTGTTCGGGTCACCCACCTGGCGCACCGTCACCGGCGGCTCTGCCCGCTACGTCGACAAGGTGGCGGCGACACTGGACGAGGTGCTCGTCGGCACCCCGGTGCGCAGCCTCCAACGGGTCGAGGACGGGGTGTGCGTCATCGCCCGGAACGGCGATGTCCGCTGGTACGACGCCGCGGTGATCGCGGTGCACCCCGGTCAGGCCCTGCGGTTGCTGGCCGATCCCACCCCGCTCGAACGCGCCCTGCTCGGGGCGATGCCGTACTCCACCAACCGTGCCCTGCTGCACACCGACACCTCCGTCCTGCCGCACGCCGAGCGCGCCCGCGCGTCCTGGAACTACCTGGTACCGCAGCACACCCGTGGCCCGGAGTCGGTGGTGGTCACCTACGACATGACCCGGCTGATGCAGATCTCCGACGTCACCGACCGGCGTTTCCTCGTCACCCTCGGCGGTGAGGGCCTCGTCGACCCGGCATCGGTCCTGGCCGAGATGACCTACGAGCATCCGATCTACACGCCGGAATCCGTTGCCGCGCAGTCCCGCCTGCCCGAACTCGACAGTGACACGGTGACCTTCGCGGGGGCGTACCACGGGTGGGGGTTCCACGAGGACGGCGCCCGTTCGGGGGCGCTGGCCGCGCGCCGGCTCGGGGTGGACTGGGACGGCGCGCCCGCTCGCGCCGCGACGGTGCGGTGACCATGTCCCCGCCCACGATGTCCCCGCCTGCGATCTACCCCACCCGTATCCGGCACGTCCGCGCCGCGCCGGTCCGGCACTCGTTCGAGTACCGGAGCTACAGCTGGTTCGTCGACCTCGACGAGCTGCCCAGACTGCCCGGGTGGTTGCGGCCGTTCGCCCGGTTCGAGGCGAGCGACCACTTCACGGCGGAAGGGGGTGCCGGCTACGACGCGGCAACCCTCCGCGGACGGCTCGACGGCCACCTCGCCGAGCACGGTATCGACCTGCGCGGCGGCCGAGTCACGGCTCTGCTCAACGCGCGGGTGCTCGGTCACGTCTTCAACCCGTTGAGCCTGTTCTGGTGCCACGACCGGGCCGGCGCCCTGCGGTGTGTGGTCGCCGAGGTCCACAACACCTACGGCGGGCGGCACTGTTACCTGCTCATGCCGGACGGCTCCGGCCGCGCCGAGACCGACAAGGCGTTCTTCGTCTCGCCCTTCAACGAGGTCGACGGTCGCTACACGCTGCGGGTCCCGGAACCGCGCCGCGACCTTGCGGTGTCGGTCACCCTGCACCGCGACGGGCAACCGCCTTTCACCGCGACGATGCACGGGCATGGCCGCCGTGCCACCGCGGCCGCGGTGGCACGGATGCAGTTCTCTGCGCCGATGGCCCCGCTCATGGTGGCGGCGCGCATCCGCGTGCAAGGCATAGCCCTGTGGCTACGCGGGCTGCCCCTCGTCCCTCGCCCGAACCGTTCCCCGCCACGTCACCAGGAGGCCGGCAGATGACTACCTCTGGCACCGAGAACGCCGTCCGCGCACTCGACATCGACGCCAGCCGCTGGCCCGGCATTGCCCAGGTCCGGACCGACACCCGTGCGCGGGTCGCGGGCGCGGTGGCCGACCGACTGTTCCGCCGCGCCGCCTCGAGACTGGACGTGTGGGTGGAGTACCCGGACGGCACCGTCGTCGGATCCGACGAGACAGGACGGATCCTGCCCCGCATGATCATCCACCGGCCCGAGGAGTTCGCCCGGCGGCTCGGCACCGGCGGCCTGGTCGGCTTCGGCGAGTCCTACATGGCGGGTGACTGGGCGTCCCCCGAGCCGGCGGCCGTGCTCACCCCCTTTGCGACGGCCGCCGCGACCCTGGTACCCCGCCCGCTGCAATGGCTGCGCCCGCTGGTGACGGCGAAACACCCTGCCGCCGAACGCAACACCCCGGAGAACACACGCTCGAACATATCCCGCCACTACGACCTGTCCAACGAACTGTTCGAACTCTTCCTCGACCGCACCATGTCCTACTCGAGCGCCCTGTTCGACGAGCCGCCGGCGCAGTGGGCAGACCTGGCCGCCGCACAGCACCGCAAGATCGACCGCCTGCTCGATGCGGCCCAGGTCGGCCCGGGCACCCGCCTGCTCGAAATCGGTACCGGCTGGGGTGAATTGAGCCTGCGTGCCGCGGCGCGGGGCGCCCAGGTCCGCTCGGTCACCCTCTCCCGCGAGCAACAACTGCTGGCCCGCAGGCGGGTGGCGGACGCGGGGCTGTCCGACTCCGTGCAGATCGACCTGCTCGACTACCGCGCGGTGACCGGCGACTACGACGCGATCGTGTCGGTGGAGATGATCGAGGCCGTCGGGTTCGACTACTGGCCCACCTACTTCCGGACGCTCGACCGGCTGCTGATTCCGGGCGGCCGGGTGGCACTGCAGGCGATCACCATGCCGCACGATCGGATGTTGGCCTCCCGCAACACCTACACCTGGGTGCACAAATACATATTCCCCGGCGGCCTGCTGCCCTCCGTGGAGGCCATCGACGCCGTGACCCGCCGGGAGACGTCTCTGCGGGTCGTCGACCGGTTCGCGATGGGGGCACACTACGCGGAGACCCTGCGGCTGTGGCGTGAGCGCTTCGCCGCCCGCGCCGCGCAGGTCACCGAACTCGGCTTCGACGACGTCTTCCGCCGCATGTGGGAGTTCTACCTGGCTTACTCCGAGGCCGGCTTCCGCGGCGGGTACCTCGACGTCCAGCAGTTCGTGTTCGACAAGGAGCCGGACCGGTGACCGCATGGGCGCAGTTCGGGACGATCACCATGGTGAGCGCGCTGCTGCTCGCCGCCCTGCAGGCCGTCACGTTCGCCGTCGGACACCGGGTCGGCCGGTACAACGTGGTGGACGTGTCCTGGGGGCTGGGCTTCGTGCTGGTCGCCGCGGTGTCCGCCGCCCTCGGCGACGGCGATCCCGGTCGCCGCGTCCTGCTGCTCGCACTGGTCACGGCGTGGGGTCTGCGGTTGAGCTGGCACATGCACCGCAAGTCCGCGGGGCGCGGCGAGGACCCGCGGTACCTGGAGTTGCTCGACCGCGCCGGCGGCGCCTCCCTCGGCACGGTCGCCCGCAAGGTCTTCGCGACCCAGGGTGCGGCCCAGTGGTTCGTCTCACTGCCCGTCCAACTGTCGGCGGTTCTCGGACCCACGCACGGGACGGGGCGCGTCGTCCTGGCGGTCGGGGTGGCCGTCTGGGCGGTGGGCGCGACCTTCGAGGCGGTGGGCGACCGGCAACTTCGACTGTTCAAGGCGGACCAGGCAAACCGGGGCCGGGTCATGGACTCTGGGCTGTGGGCGTGGACCCGCCACCCGAACTACTTCGGCGATGCCTGCGTGTGGTGGGGGCTCTGGCTCGTCTGCGCGAGCGTCTGGCCCGGCGCGGTGACGGTGGCGTCCCCGCTGGCGATGACGTACTTTCTGGTCTACGCGACCGGCGCACGACTGCTCGAGCAGTCGATGTCGCAGCGGCCCGGCTACCGCGAGTACCAGGCGCGCACCGGATACTTTCTGCCGCGCTCGCCCCGGGGGCGATCGACGCGAAATCGCCTGCACTGAAAGGAAGTTCACGGTCCGCTTGCCGATGGAGCTCGGACCGCGAACGCCCGTTCCAGCCGCCGCTACGAGGAGCCGAACAGGCCCCTACCTCGCTCGACAACCCGCCGATCTCGCTCGACAGCCCACTCAGTTCACTCGACAACCCGCCGACGTCCGCCGGGACCGTGATGGGCTTGCCGTTCGGCGGTACCGCCTTTTCACCGATCTCCTGCGGTGGATCCGCGATGTCGAAGCGCGCCCAGACCGCCTAGTCCGCTTGGCCGTGAAATCGTGACCGCGTTCCCGGACTGGGTGACGCTACCGCCGACCGGCGCGGCCGGAACCAGCATTCCGGTCACCGTGTCCGCGGACTCGCCCTCCCGAACCACAGAGACCGAGTCCACTCCCCTCGTATCCCGGGCAGCCAACTGTGGCCGGTCTCGCACCCCTTAGCCTGAGAAGAACGTCGCGAACAACGCGCACGACGTGGTACGAGATAGGTGCCACTACTACCACCCCGTGGCTCAGATGAGATGCGAACACAAAACGCGTCTGGCCATGATCGGAGCAATGAACAGAACATGAGCGTGGACCAACCAACCATCATCTACACGCTGACCGACGAGGCACCGATGCTCGCCACGCATGCCTTCCTGCCAGTGATCGAGACATTCGCCGAGGCAGCCGGGATCAACGTCGAGACCCGCGACATCTCCGTCGCCTCCCGCATCCTCGCCGAGTTCGGTGACTACCTGACCGAGGCGCAGCGAGTGCCGGACACCCTGGCCGAACTGGGCCGGCTCACGCAGCTGCCCGACACGAACATCATCAAGCTGCCGAACATCAGCGCCTCGGTCCCGCAGCTGCTCGCGGCCATCAAGGAGCTCCAGGCGCACGGCTACGGCATCCCGGACTACCCCGAGAACCCGAAGTCGGACGAGGAAACCGCGATCAAGGACCGGTACACCACGTGCCTGGGCAGCGCGGTGAACCCCGTCCTTCGCGAGGGAAACTCGGACCGCCGCGCACCCAGGGCGGTCAAGGAGTACGCCCGCACTCATCCGCACAGCATGGGCGAGTGGTCGATGGCATCGCGCACGCACGTCGCCCACATGCGGCACGGCGACTTCTACAACGGCGAGAAGTCGATGACTGTCGACGGCGACCGCGAGGTCAAGATGGAGCTGCTGACCACCAGCGGCGAGACCATCGTCCTCAAGCCGAAGGTGTCCCTCTCCGACGGCGACGTCATCGACAGCATGTTCATGAGCAAGAAGGCGCTCATCGAGTTCTACGAGGAGCAGATGGAGGACGCCCGCAAGACGGGCATGATGTTCTCCCTGCACGTCAAGGCCACGATGATGCGGGTGTCGCACCCGATCGTCTTCGGGCACGCCGTGAAGGTCTTCTACAAGGATGCGTTCGCCAAGCACGGCGAGCTGTTCGACGAGCTGGGCGTGAACGTCAACAACGGGCTCTCCGACCTCTACGCGAAGATCGAGTCGCTCCCCGCATCCAAGCGCGAGGAGATCATCGACGATCTGCACAGGTGCCACGAGAACCGGCCCGAGCTGGCGATGGTGGACTCGGCGCGCGGCATCTCGAACTTCCACTCCCCCAGCGACGTCATCGTCGACGCGTCCATGCCCGCGATGATCCGCGCCGGCGGCAAGATGTACGGCGCCGACGGTCGGCAGAAGGACACCAAGGCGGTGAGCCCCGAGTCGACGTTCTTCCGGATCTACCAGGAGATGATCAACTTCTGCAAGACCAACGGCGCGTTCGACCCCACCACCATGGGCACCGTGCCGAACGTCGGCCTGATGGCACAGAAGGCGGAGGAGTACGGCTCGCACGACAAGACGTTCGAGGTCCCCGAGGCCGGCGTCGCGAACATCACCGATCTCGCCACCGGAGAGGTTCTGCTCACCCAGAACGTCGAGGAGGGCGACATCTGGCGCCTGTGCATCGTCAAGGACGAGCCCATCCGGGACTGGGTGAAGCTCGCCGTCACCCGCGCGCGCAACTCCGGCATGCCGGTCGTGTTCTGGCTCGATCCGTACCGGCCGCACGAGAACGAGCTGATCTCGAAGGTGAAGACCTACCTGCTCGATCACGACACCGAGGGCCTCGACATCCAGATCATGTCGCAGGTGCGCGCGATCAGGTACACGATGGAGCGGCTCATCCGTGGACTCGACACCATCTCGGCCACCGGCAACATCCTGCGCGACTACCTCACCGACCTGTTCCCGATCCTGGAACTGGGCACGAGCGCGAAGATGCTCTCCGTCGTGCCGTTGATGGCCGGCGGCGGACTGTACGAGACCGGTGCGGGCGGTTCCGCCCCCAAGCACGTCAAGCAGCTGCTGGAGGAGAACCACCTGCGCTGGGACTCGCTCGGCGAGTACCTCGCACTTGCCGTCAGCCTCGAGGACCTCGGCATCAAGACCGGCAACAAGAAGGCGACCGTCCTGGCCAAGACCCTCGACGCCGCGACCGGCAAGTTGCTCGAGAACGACAAGGGCCCGTCCCGTACCACCGGTGAGCTGGACAACCGCGGCAGCCAGTTCTACCTGGCCATGTACTGGGCCGAGGAGCTCGCCGCGCAGACCGAGGACGAGGAGCTGCGTGCGCGCTTCGTTCCGCTCGCGGCAGCGCTCGCGAAGAACCTGGACGCGATCGTCGGTGAGCTCAACGACGTGCAGGGCAGCCCGGTCGACATCGGCGGCTACTACGCGCCCGACGCCGACCTGACCGCCGCGGTCATGCGCCCGAGCGCGACGTTCAACGACACCCTGGCGGCCGCGCGCGGCTGAGCCGTACGTGCCGACGAGAAAGGCCCACACCGCTTCCGGGCGGTTGTGGGCCTTGCTCGTCGGTGCGAATCGGGCTCGGCGGCCCGGCAACGGGCCTGTCCGGCGTGSGCGCCGGCCCCCGGCCCGGGGGGCCCCCCCCGCGCGCCCCGGTTGCCGATCGGGGTCAGCGGCAGGGTGTCGACGAAGTCGACGGTCTTCGGCGCGTGCACTGCGCCCTTGGCGTCCTTGACCATCGCGTACAGGTCCGCGGCCTCCACGGTCTGCCCGGCGCGCAGCACCACGCAGGCCTTGACGGCCTCGCCCCACTTCTCGTCGGGCACCCCGACCACCGCGACCGACGCGACCGCCGGGTGCGCGGAGATGACGTCCTCGATCTCCCGCGGGAAGACGTTGAACCCGCCGGTGACGATCATGTCCTTCTTGCGGTCGACGATGAACAGGAAGCCGTCCTTGTCCGCCCGGGCGATGTCACCGGTGTGCAGCCAGCCGCCGCGCAGCGCCTCCGCCGTCTCCTCCGGCTTGTTCCAGTACTCCTTCATCACCAGCGGGCCACGCACGCAGATCTCACCGAGCTCGCCGCGGGGAACCTCGTTCAGGTCGTCGTCGAGGAGCTTGACGTTGAGCCACGGCACCGGACGCCCGCACGATGCGAGCCGCTCCAGGTCCTTCGGGTCGTGCTCCTCCTTGCGCAGCACCGAGATCGTCATGCCGCACTCGGACTGGCCGAAGTACTGGAAGAAGATCGGGCCGAGCTTGTCGATGCCCTCCGCCAGTCGCGTCGGCGACATCGCGGCGGCGCCGTAGAACAGCGTCTCGAGGCTCGACACGTCGCGGGTGGCGAGGTCGGGATGGTCGAGCAGCATGTAGATCATCGTCGGCACCAGCATGGTGGAGGTGATCTTGTACTTCTCGATCGCCTCGAGCACCGCGGCCGGCTCGAACGCGGGGAGCACCACCAGGGAGCCGCCGCGCAGCAGGGTCGGCACGAAGAACGCCATGCCCGCGTGCGAGAGCGGGGTGCAGGCGAGGAAGCGCATCTCCTCGGGGAACTGCCACTCCGCCATCTGGATCTGCGGCAGCGTCACGCCGGAGGCGAAGGTGTTGACGACGCCCTTGGGCTTGCCGGTGGTGCCGCCGGTGTAGACCATGCTCGACGGGTCGCCGCCGTCGACGTCCGCGGCGACCAGGCGGGTCGGCTCGAAAGTCGCGGCCAGGGCGAGGATGTCGATGCCGACCTCGGACGGGCCGAGGGAGAAGAAGTTCTTCAGCGTCGGGACGGCGGCCTTGAGTTCGGCGGCCCGGCCCTCGAACGAGGTCGGATCGAAGATCAGCGTCTCGATCTCGGC
Organism: Rhodococcus sp. P4_C10; assembly: GCF_056402135.1. NCBI lineage: Bacteria > Bacillati > Actinomycetota > Actinomycetes > Mycobacteriales > Nocardiaceae > Rhodococcus > Rhodococcus sp. P4_C10. The sequence continues at coordinate 12,583 of NZ_JBFUHZ010000048.1, forward strand.
GTCCCCGAGAATGTAGGCGTGGTCGTCGATCGAGCCCATCGGCGCGAGGGCGGTGTTGCGGCAGCCGAGGATCATCTGCGAGCCGACGCTGATGAGCACCTCGGGACGGTTCTTCGAGAGCATCGCGACGGTGGAACCCTTGCCGATGCCCTGTCCGGCGAGGGCCTGGCAGAAGCTGCTGATCTGGTCCCGCATCTGGCCGCCGGTGAGCACGACGTCGCCGAGGTAGAGCGCGGGTCGGTCGGTGTTCCGCTCGAGCGCGGTGATCAGCAGGTCCGCCAGGAACTGCGGGCGGTGCAGGTCGGCGTGCTCGTCGGTGGTCATGTACTTCTCCGCTCTGACTGTGGATACGGCCGCCAGGTGGTGGGCGGCGGCCCACGGGTGCATGGTGTTTTTTCACACCCTAGTTCCAGAACTGACACATGTTCTAGTGTTTCTTTTGATTGCGCAGCGCGGCGCGGCGCACGACTACGCTGTAAACCCATGAGCGCGGACGTGGATCAGGACCAGGGTTGGCTTGCGACGGTGGTCCAGCACCATCGACTGCGGCAGGACCTGGCCGTGATCCGGCTCGAGGGTGAGTTCGTCCCGTTCACCGCGGGCCAGTCCGTCTCCGTCGTCGTCCCCCAGATGCCCGCCGTCAGCCGTCGGTTCTCCCCCGCGCTGCCGCCGTCGCTCGACGGCAAGCTCGAGTTCCACGTCCGGACGGTGCCCGCGGGCTGGGTCAGCGGGTCGATCGTCGCCGACACCGCGCCCGGCGACCAGTGGCAGATCAGCGCGCCCACCGGCCGGCTCAACATCGACGACAGCACCGAAGAGGTGATCATGGTCGCGGGCGGGACGGGGCTCGCCCCGCTGCGCGCGATGCTGCTCGAGCTCACCCGCAAGCCCAACCCGCCGCTGGTCTTCCTGTTCGTCGGCGCCCGGCACCCCCGTGACCTCTACGCCTCCGACATGCTGTGGATCCTGGCCCAGCAACTCGACTGGCTGACCGTCATCCCCGTCGTCGAGCAGGTCGAGGACCCGGAGTGGCCCGACGAGTGGCACGAACGCACCCGGGTGGACATCGGTTTCGACGAGGACGACCTCATCCAGGGCACGCTGGCCGAGGTGGTCAGCTCCTACGGCGGCTACACCTCGCACCAGGTGCTGATCTGCGGCTCGCCCGCCATGGTCCGCGCCACCGTGCGCGCCCTGGTCGACACCGGCACCCCGGCCGGGTCGATCCAGGTCGGCTGAGGCGACGCCCGGTCTGGACGACCCAGACTCTGGACCACCCGGCATCCAGACCACCCCGTGCCTAGACCACCGAACCCTCGAACTCGCAGAAGCTGTGGCACACCCGGTCTCGGACGATGATCTCCGGGCACTCCGGGTCGAACCAGCGGTCGACGTGGGCCCAGTGGACCGGGTGCAGGAGGTACGGCCCGGTCAGGGCGTCGAGGTCCGCGAATTCCTGCTCCCACACGTGTGTCCACGCCGAGGCTCCCTCGGCCCGCAGCACCCGAGACAGCTGCCACGACCGGATCGCCGGCACGTACCGGGGCATCCGCAACAGGTCGGCCTCGAACCGTTCGACGGCGGCGTCCGACGCGTCCGGGTCCACCCGCAGCAGCAGCGTCCGGTACACCCCGCCGGAGGTCCGCGGCTCGGTCGTCCCCGCGGCCTCGCCGCGGTACTCGACGCCGTCGACGTGCGCGACGGCCGAGTTGCCCAGCACGGCAGCGACTTCCCGCTCCGCCGCGCGCCAACTGTCCTCGTCGTCGAACTGGAGGTGGGCGAGCAGGTCACCGCCGTTGCGGACGCCGTCGAGCGTCGGGGCGACCAGCACCCGCCGGGCGCCCGCCGCGGCCGCGGCCTCGCGCAGCCCGTCCGCGCACCGCAGTCGCGCGTCTGCGTCGGCAGCGCCGGAGAAGTGGACCAGCTTGGTGGCCTTAAACATCGGAGAGCCCGTCGACGTCCGCCGCGGCGGAGGCCATCGAGCGGGACCGCTCCACGACCAGTTCGTCCATCCGAGTCCACCACCGCCCCAGGGCCGGGTCCGGGCGCCCCCGCAACGTCATCCGCCACCAGGCGTCGGCGCCGTCGAGCGCCCAGGTGACGGTGACCGTGTTGGACTCGTCGTCGAACCAGACCGGCGGGCTCACGAGCACCCGTTCGAGCGTCATGCCCCGCTCCCGGGCGCCGGGCGCGTACTCGGCCAGGTACGCGTCGACGAACTCGCGTGCCCGCCCGGGCCTGGTGACCACCCGGTCGACGACGTACACCTTCGCGCCGGCCATGTCGGTCAGCGGGCTGTGCTGCCGGCGTCGACAGGCAACGCGACCGCGGTGATGTAGCGCGCCTCGTCGGACGCCAGGAACAGCGCGGCGTTGGCGACGTCCACCGGTTCGATCCAGGGCACCTCGAGCATGTTCATCGACACCGCGGACGCCGCGAACTCCTCGCGCGTCGGCGGCCGGTCGAGGTCGGGGCGGAACTTGGACCGCACCAGGTCGTTCTGGATCATCGTGGTGTCCACGTTGGTCGGGTGCACCGTGTTGACCCGAACGTTGTGCGGCGCCAACTCCTTTGCCATCGACCGCATCAGCCCGACCACGCCGTGCTTGGCCGCCGTGTAGTGCGCGACGCCGACCAGCCCGCGCAGGCCGGCGATCGAACTGGTCAGCACCATCGCCCCGCCGCCGCGCTCGATCAGGTGCGGCGCCGACACCGCGCAGGTGTGCCACACCCCGGTGAGGTTGACGTCCAGCATGGTGTTCCAGGTCTGCTCGTCCAGTTCGAGCGCGGCCGCCGAGGAGGTGATCCCCGCGGTGGCGCACACGATGTCGAGGCCGCCGAGCGCCGCGACGCCCGCGTCCACGGCCGCCGCCAGCTGCGCCCGGTCACGGACGTCCACCTCGAAGGCCTCGATGCGTCGCCCGGTCTCCCGCACCAGCGCCACCGTCTCCGCGAGATCCGCCGCGTTCGACGGCGGGATCACCACGGTCTCCACCGGACCGCACAGGTCGACGGCGATCACGTCCGCGCCCTCCTGCGCAAACCGCAGTGCCTGCGCCCGCCCGATGCCCCGGGCCGCGCCGGTGACCAGCGCAACCTTGCCTTCCATTCGACCAGTCATCGTCACACCTTCTGGGTAAGGCCGGCGTCGACCACCAGCTGGGTCCCGGTGACGTACCGGGCCTCGTCGGACACCAGGAACAGCAGGGCGTTGCTGACGTCCACCGACTCCACCCACGGCACCGGCAGCAGGTGGTTGCGGGAGAGCACCTCCATCACGTCCTCCACGGTGGGGCTCTCCAGGTCCGGCCGCAGCCGGGAGAAGGTCGCCGGGTTCAGCGTCATCGCGGTGCCGACGGCCCCGGGCAGCAGCGCGTTGACCCGAATCGACCTCGGCCCCAACTCGTTTGCCAGGGTCCGCATGAGCCCGATCACGGCGTGCTTGCTCGCCGAGTAGTGTGCGGCGCCGGCCACCGCCTTCATCCCGGCGGTGGAACTGACGATGACGACCGAGCCACCGTCGGCGCCGATCGACGGAGCAGCGGCCTTGACGGTGTGCCAGACCCCGGTCAGGTTGACGTCGAGCGACCGCTGCCACACCGGTTCGTCGATGGTCCAGGCCGGTCCCGGGTTGTCGCAGATGCCGGCGTTCGCGACGACGACGTCGAGCCGGCCCAGTTCCGCCACCCCAAGGTCCACCCCGGACTGCACGGCGGCGAGGTCACGGACGTCGGCATGTGCCGTCACCGCACGGCGGCCGAGTTCGCCTACCAGCCTGGCTGTTTCGTCCAGCCCTTCCTCCGCCGAGGCCAGGTCGAGCGCGATGACGTCGGCGCCTTCCTCGGCCAGTCGGACGCAGTGACTGCGCCCCATTCCGTTCCCGGCGCCGGTCACCAGCGCCACCTTGCCCGCCATCCGAGGCATCCCGCTACCGGCCCGACTCGACCAGTTCGAAGCCCTTGTACCCGGCCTCGGCCACCTCGGCGATGATCTGGCCGTACACCCCGAAGCCGCCGACGAACGGCATGAACACCCGCGGCCGGCCCGGGACGTTCGCGCCCACGTACCAGGAGTTCGCGGTGGGCATCAGGGTGGCGTCGGCGCGGTCGCTGCACTCGCGGACCCAGTCGGCGACGGCCTGCCCGGTGGCCTCGATGCCGAGCGCCCCCTGCCGTGCCACGTACTCGATGCAGTCCGCGACCCAGTCCACGTGCAGTTCGGAGTGCAGCACCATGTTCGCCAGCACCGACACGCTGCCCGGGCCGGTCAGGTTGAAGAAGTTCGGGAACCCCACCGAGCCGAGCCCGAGATAGGTCTGCGGCCCGGCCGCCCACGCCTGCTTGAGGGTCTGCCCGCCGCGGCCGACGATGTTCACCTTGTCGAGCGAGCCGGTCATCGCGTCGAATCCCGTTGCCAGGACCAGTGCGTCGAGGTCGTAGTGCCCGGCGGTGGTGTTCACGCCGGTCGCGTCGACCGAGGCGATCGGGGTGGCCCGCAGGTTCACCAGGTTCACGTTGTCGCGGTTGAAGGTCTGGTAGTAGTTCGAGTCGGTGCAGATCCGCTTGGTGCCGATCGCGTGGTCCTTGGGGATCAGCAACTCGGCGAGCTCCGGGTCCTCGATCACCCCGCGGACCTTCTCCTCCCAGAACTCCCGCGCGGTGTCGTTCGAGGCGAGGTTGGTCAGCTGGTCCGGGAAGGTCTTGCTGAACAGCACGCCGCCCAGCTCCCAGCGCCGCTCGTAGGCGTCCCGCCGCTCCTGCTCGGAGACGTCCAGGGCGGAGGAGGGGTGCGCCTGGTGCGGCGAACCGCCGCCGCTGAGGAACGAGAGCCGGCGCCTCTCGGCGTAGTCGGCCTTCTGCGCGCTGCGGGTCGTCTCGTCGAGCGGGACGTTCCCGGCCGGCACGCTGAAGTTGGCACTGCGCTGGAACACGTGCAGCACGCTCGCCTGCTCGGCGACGCACGGAATCGTCTGAATGCCCGAGGATCCCGTGCCGATGACGCCCACCCGCTTACCGGTGAAGTCGACGCCCTCGTGCGGCCAGCTCGAGGTGTGGTACGTCGGGCCGGCGAACTCGTCGAGCCCGTCGATGGCCGGGATGTTCGCGTTCGACAGCGGTCCGACCGCGGTGATGACGTACTGCGCGGACACCGTCTCCCCCGAGTCGGTGCGCACGGTCCACCGCGTCACGGCCTCGTCCAGGACCATCTCGGTGACCCGGGTGCCGAAGGTGATGTCGCGGCGCAGGTCGAACCGGTCGGCGACGTGGTTGACGTACGCCAGGATCTCCGGCTGGGTGGCGTACTTCTCGGTCCAGTCCCACTCCTGCTGCAGTTCCTCGGAGAACGAGTACGAGTAGTCCACGCTCTCGACGTCGCAGCGGGCTCCCGGATAGCGGTTCCAGTACCAGACGCCGCCGACCCCGTCGCCGGCCTCGAAGACCCGGACGGTGAGCCCGGCCCCGCGCAGTCGGTACAGTGCGTACAGTCCGGCGAACCCCGCGCCGACGACGACGACGTCGACCTCGGAGGTCGCTGCCCCGGCGGGAGCTGAAGAAACGGCGTTCACGATGGCTGCCTTTCGCTGATGACATCACTCGTGATCGACGCTATGGCCGTGCCCCGTACGCGGCCTAGAACTCCTCCCGCTGACCGGGCGAAACAGACACAAGTCCCGCTCAGTGGGCCCGGCGACGCGCCCCGCCCGCCAGACGGAAGACCCGGCGCCGCCGCCGCTCCAGGGGAACGGCGTCGACACCGGGTCTTCGGGTGCTCGGCGCGGTCAGCGCATCCAGGCCGCCCGCGCGTTGTCACGCGGGACCGGGCCAGGTCGCCGGCCGCTGACCGAACCGCTGTCCGACCTCAACTCAGGTCACTGGCAGCCGGCATCCACCCGATCCGCGTACGGCAGGCTGGTCGAGCCCTCGCCGAGGATCCACTCCACGTTCTTCCCCCACTGCTCGGCGGTGACGCTGGGCGACCAGGACTGGTTCGTCGAATCCCAGATCTGTTCTGCCGCTTCCGGTGTCACATCCAGAAGCTTGCCCAACGAGGCGACACCCGTCGCCCGGTTGGCATCGTCGCGGATCCACGCGGCCGCCTTGTTCATGGCCTTGCAGAATCCGAGGACCGCCTCGGGATTCGCCTTCTTGAATGCTCCGGTGACACCCCAGAACGTCTGCAGCGCATAATCGCCCAACTTGGTGTTGGTGCCGTCCATCGTGTTCACCATCGTCTTCACGTCCAGCCCGTGCGACCTCACCAGCACGACGGACGATCCCGTTGCGACAACGGCGTCGATCTTTCCGGCACGCAACGCGGGCTCCATTGTCGCGCCGCTACCGACAGCCACGTACGTGACACTCTCGGGATCCACCCCGTTCTCCGCGAGCACGGCTCGCGCGAACTTCTCCGCGAACGAGCCGCGCTGGACGACGCCGAGCTGCTTGCCCTCCAGCTGCCTGAAGTCCGTGATCCCGGACTGTGCCGGCACCACCAGCTGCATGTCGATCTTCCCGAACGGCGCGATGGCGACCAGGTCCTGCCCCTGATCCATCGCCGACATCACGTTCTCCGGCGTGCCCACCGCGATCTGCGTCGAACCGCCGATCAAGGTGGCCGTCAGTTCCGGGCCGGTCTTGGCGTCGACGGTCTCCGTCACGATGCCCTCGTCCGCGAAGAATCCCTGTTCCCTCGCGACGGTGTAGGGGAAGGCGAGCGAGTTGCTGGGCATAGTGCCGACGATGAGCTGCTTCTGTCCATCCTCGTTGACGCCGGCCGATTGGGCACTTCCGCAGGCCACCAGGGACGCGGCAAGGGACACCGCGCCAACGGCCACCGCGAGGGAACGACTTCGATACTTCACAGGTACTCCTCGATAGGTTCTGTTGCTGGCAGTCGACATTGCTGGCAGTCGACTCAGTGGAGGCGCTTGCGCATCCGTTCGTAGACCTCGATGTAGCGGGGATCGGTGGTGATCGTGGACAGGTCGCGGGGCCTGGGGATGCCCACTCGGACGTCGTCGAGAACCTGCCCGTCGCCCATCAGCACAATCCGGTCGGCAAGCGCCACGGCCTCGCCCAGGTCGTGTGTCACGAACAGGACGGTGCGGTGCGCCTCGCGCTGCCACAGCTCGAGGAACTCCTGCTGCACGGACGTCCGGGTGTTGACGTCCAGTGCCGCAAACGGCTCGTCCATCAGCAAAACGTCGGGGTCGAGCGCCCAGGTGCGGGCGAGGGCGACACGCTGACGCATGCCCTGCGAAAGCTGCCAAGGAAACAGGCCCTCGCTGTCCCCCAGGTGCACTGCCTTGAGCCACCGTCGGGCCGTGGCCTTGCGCTCGGTGCGGCCGATCCCGCGCAGCTCCAGCCCGTACTCCACATTGCGCACGGCGTTGCGCCACGGAAACAGTGCGTCTCGCGCCAGCATGAAACCGAGGTGCGAGCGCCCGTCTCTCGGCGGCTTTCCCATCACGGAGACCTTGCCCGCCGACGGCTCGACCAGGCCGGCGGCCATGTTGAGAAGCGTCGTCTTGCCGCAGCCGCTTCGACCCACGATCGCGACGAACTCGCCCGCCGGGATGTTCAGGTTCACCTCGGAGAGCACGGTCTTCGTGCCCCCCTGCGGGTGTGGGAACGTCACACGGACGTCCTCGAACACGATCGCATTCTTGGCCGGGGCCTGCGGCGTCGCCAAGGCGGTTCGCCCTTCAATACCGGTAGTAACGCTCATCGAACTTTCTCCAGACTCGAAGTGGGGCATTGGGATTCGACTACTTGTCGGCCGGGGGCTGCCAACGCAGCAGCCTGCGCTCCGCGACACCCATTGCCTGGTTGAGCACGACGGCGATGGCCGCCAGGAAGATCAAGATGGCGTACACCGCCTCCATGCGGTAGGTCGCCGAGTAGGTGGCGACCAACTGTCCGAGGCCGTTCCGCGCCGAGATCAGCTCGGAGCCCACCACACCCAGCAGGGAGTAGATGAGGCCCAGCCGCAGTCCCGCGAAGATGGCCGGCGTCGCGACCGGGAAGAGCACCTTGAAGAAGACCTGCGGCTTGCTCGCGCCGAGTACGGCGGACAACCGCAGCCATTCCGCGTCGGTGGACCGCACGCCGGCCCGGGCGCTGGACATGACGATGAAGAACACCAAGGTCGCGGCGAGCGCCACCTTGGCGGTGGTGTTGATGCCGAAGGCGACGATGAACAGTGGCGCCAGCGCGATGCGGGGCATCGCGTTGGCGGCGTCGAGGAACGGCGTCAGCACCCGCTCGACTCGGGGCAACAGGCCCAGCGCCAACCCGGCGACGACGCCCACCGCCCCGGCCAGCACCCAGGCGATGATCACGGCCATCATCGTGTAGCCCGTATTGTCCATCAGCTCACCAGATTTCAGTGCGCCGACGAAGTAGTCCCAGGACTGGGCTGGGGTCTTGGCCAGCACGGGATCCATCAACTGGTTCGCCGCGGTTATCTGCCAGAGCCCCAGCCAAGCCACCAGGACAACGAGTTGCCAGCCACGAACTGTCCACGTTTCCCGGTTCGACCACCATCGACTGGGACTTTCCCGCTTCTTGGTGTGGGCCGCAGGCGCGGCAGAGAGTTGGTCGATCTTCGTCATTGCTACTCCACTCGGTCTGCCTGGAATTCATTCCAAACACTGACGTTCCCAATTCTTTGCCCGCAGTCCGACGCCGTGGGCAGCGCTGATCCAAATCAACCCCCGCCGAACGGAACCCACGTTTCAGCGACTACAGGGTTGGACTCGTGACCAGGTGTCCGAATTACTCAGGCACCTCTCCGTGCAAGGTGATTCGGTTCAGAACCCGGTCCTGGTCGCCGTAGTCATGAATTGCGTAGTGCATGGTGCAGCGGTTGTCCCACATGACCACGTCCCCTTCCTGCCACATGTGCCGGTAGACGTTGTCGGGGGTGCCGGACTGCTCGTAGACGAAGCCCATCAGGGCCTCGCTCTCCTCCTGCGTCCAGCCGTCGATGCAGACGTTGTCGCGGTGGCCGACGTAGAGAACCTTGCGACCGGTTTCCGGATGCGTGCGGACCATGGGATGAACTGCGGTGGGCCATTCTTCCTCCGCGACATTGAACATCCGCCCCAGGCGCCGACCCTTGAAGCGAACCTTGAGCGTGTCCAACGTCTTTCGCAGCCCGGGGGACAACCTCTCGTAGGCCACGTACTGGTTCGACCACATGGTGTCGCCACCGGCCGGGATGGTGATCGCGGAGAGGATCGAGATCTTCGGAGGAACCTTGTTGAAGGGCCCGTCGAAGTGCCAGGCCTCGGTGGCGGTCGTCGACTTCTTGACGTTGGTCAGCTGAATGAGCTCGGGATGCCCCTCCATGGGCGTCAACATTGCCGTCACTTCCGGCTCTCCCCAGAGTCGGCCGAACTGCACCTGTTCGGCCGGCTTCAGGAACTGGCCCCGGAACACCAGGACGCAGTGCGCCTTGAATGCCTCACGCAACTCCGTGAGGACGCTCTCGCCAAGCTGGTCATCTAGCTGCACACCGTCGACAGCTGCACCAATCGATCCGGTAAGGGGGGTCACGCGAAGGCTCACGGCTACTCCTCATTCTGCGGTTTTTGGTCCTGCGGGCCTGCCAAGGCAAACGATTCGAGATGCGCCACATCACACGGCTCCTGTGGTGCCCGTCACAACGTAACAGAGACTCTAATTAATGTCGACACCTAAAATTGGGGCTGCGAGTCCGGCGCATTTTCATCGCTTCTACATGCTCCTACCTGCACAAATGCATGGACCCGGCGCGCGGCGGCGGCCGCCTCTCCACTACGGGAGAGGCGGCCCGAGTCGCCCTCCCCCCGCGTCCACTCACCGCGGCGCAGTCCCGATGAAGACGCCTACCGCTACGCCGGCACGAGCAGGATCTTGCCAATGTGCGCGGACGATTCCATCAGCGCGTGAGCATCCCCTGCGGAACCGAAAGTGAATCGCGAGTCCACCACCGGCACGACCGAGCCGTCACGGACCCAGGGCATGACATGGGTGGCAATCTCGCCCACGATCTGGGTCTTCTCGGCCACGGACCTGGGACGCAACAACGACCCCGTGACACAGACTTGTTTACGCACCACCTCGCGCAGGTCGAGGGCGCCGAGAGATCCAGATTGCAGGCCGATCATCACCAACCTGCCGCCGAACGCCAACGCCTCGACATTGCGTTGCAAATAGTCGGCTCCGACCACGTCGAGCACCACGTCGACGCCGGCCCCCGAGGTCTCGTCCTGGACCCGTTCGACGAAATCCTCACTGCGATAGTTGAACACCGCCCGCGCACCCAGGTCGCGGCATATGGCCGCTTTACGGTCGTCGCCCACCGTGGCGAACACCTCCACGCCGAGCATTTTCGCCAGCTGGATGGCCATCGTGCCGACCCCGCTCGCACCGCCGTGCACCAGCAGTCGGTCGCCCGCCCTGAGCCTGCCCAGTCCGACGAGGTTGGACCACGCCGTGGCCATCGCCTCAGGAAGCGCGGCCGCGTCGACCAGTGAGACCGACGGTGGCACGGCCATCACCTGACCGGCCGGTACCACCACCTTCTCCGCATACCCGCCACCGGTCATGATCGCGCAGACCCTGTCGCCGACCTTCCACTGGGCGACCGACGCGCCCACGGCGCTCACGGTGCCCGCGCACTCCAGGCCCGGGAGCGGCGACGCCCCGGGCGGGACGTTGCGGCCGCCCCGCCGCTGCGTGACGTCCGCACGGTTGACCCCCGCGCCCGCAACGTCGATCACGATCTCGCCGGCGGAGGGCTGGGGGTCTTCGGTGGTGATCACGGCCAAACGGCCGTCAGCCCCGTCATCGACGATCGATACTGCTCTCATCCCGCACCTGTTCTCTCACAGTTGGATTGCCCCGTTGAGACCGACTCGGGCGATGCGGCTTCCGCGTCATGTGGGTCGGCCGGGAGGGGTGGACAGCCGACGGAGATCTATCTGATTCACAACGTCGCTCGCCGCCCAGGCGCAAAGAGGGCCGACACTTTCGACTCCGTGCGATTCCACGGCATGCCGGCCTGCGATTGCGGCGACTCGTATCAACGACGTGTCGGCAATCGCGAATCTACCACCCGCACAACCACAAATGGGAGGGTCAACCCACAAGAGGCCCCCTGGCCAGCTCGATCTGTGCGATGCCGATCCGTTGGCGCGCAAGACATCCCGCGAACACGGCCGGGAATGCCGCGTCGCACGGCCCGACCACCGTGGAGCAGTTCGACGCGCTCGTCGCCAGGTCCACGGAAGTCGCCATGCCACCGAGATCTGGCTGAGGACAGTAGTTTTCACATGGCGACGACCTCGGACGACGGCGCGGTCAGCCTGCTTCTGCGCCGCCTTCCAAGCCCCCTCCGGAATCGAGCGCGTCGAGTGCCGCCTCGCGGATCCTGTCGATTCTCCGCTCCGCTATCTCGACCGCACGATCCACATCTTTGGCGTCGACCGCCGCCTGCAGCGTCGTCCAACTCTCCACGTACTTCGGCATCTCGCTCGGATGCGAGGCGAGCCCCACCCGGACGTATCGCATCGTCTGCAACGACACCGACTGCAGGAGCTCGGCGAGTATGCGGTTCTGCGAGATCTCGAACAGAGCGCAGTTCATCAGGAAGGTATCGGCAACGTATTGCTCGACAGAATCGTTCGCGTCTTTCAGGATCCTGGGGATGTGATCGTCGAGAACATTCTTGACATCACACCACTGCGTCGTCATTTCTTCGCGCAGGAACGTTCCGTAAAGCAGTCTGCGCACGGCGAAGACATCTTCGAGGTCACGCTTGCTGAGCGCGTTCACCATCGCGCCCTTCCTGGAGCGGAATTCCACCAGCCGGTCCCGCTCGAGGATTCTCAACGCCTCGCGAACCGGCGCGCGGCTGACCCCCAGCGTCGCGCTGACGTCCTGCTCCACGAGGCGTTGCCCGGTCCCCACCCGGCCCATGGTGATCAACCAGGCCAACTTCGCGGCTATCTGCTCGGCCAGCGACGCCGTCACACGCGCACCCCCGTTGCGTAGCACTGCCTGCTCGACCGCGGTCATTATCTCGTTCTGCGGGAACGACAGCGCGGACAGGTCCGGCACATCCTCGGTTCTGTTCCTGCCCACTTGCATCCCTTCAATTGAGACACTCACCCGAGTGCGTTGCAGGCTGAGGGATCCGTGCACGCCGCCGTACGCCGCTAGACGGGCTCGGGGCTCTTGTCCGCGGCGAGGTGGTGCTGGAACTGCTGTCGCAGCGGGGCCTTGACGATCTTGCCGGTGGTGCCCATGGGAAGTGCGTCCACGAACACCACGGCATCGGGGGTCCACCATTTGGCGATCTTGCCCGCGAAGAAGTCGAGGAGATCGGTCTCGCCGACGTCGGCCCCGGGCTTGCGGACCGCGACGAGGAGCGGCCGCTCGTCCCATTTCCGATGGGGCACACCTATGCACGCGGCCATCGCGACGCCCGGGTGGCTCATCGCGATGTTCTCCAGTTCTATCGAGCTGATCCACTCGCCGCCGGACTTGATGATTTCCTTGCTGCGGTCGGTGATCTGCATGAACCCGTCGGCATCGATCGTGGCGATGTCGCCCGTGGCGAACCACCCGTCGACGAGCGGGTCGATGTCGGGTCGGTTGTAGTACCGCGACATCACCCAGAGTCCGCGGGCCATCAGGTGCCCGGCGGTGGCGCCGTCCCACGGGAGCTCCCGGCCCTCGTCGTCGATGATCTTCAGGTCGATGCCGAACACGCACCGACCCTGCTTGCCCTGCACCGCATACCGCTCCTCCCTGGTGCCCTGGAGGTTGCGGGCCTTGAGCACGGAGGCAGTGCCGAACGGACTGGTCTCCGTCATGCCCCAGCCGTGGATCACGGTGATCCCGTAGTCCTCCTCGAGCGTACGGAGCATGGCCGGCGGGCACGCGGCGCCGCCGATCACCGCACGCTGCAGAGTGCTCAGACGCCGACCGCTCGCCTCCAGGTACCGCAACTGCCCCTGCCACACGGTGGGAACGCTCGCGGACAACGTCACACCCTCCGCCTCCTGCAGCTCGTAGAGGGACTCGCCGTCCATCTCCGCGCCGGGGAAGACGACCTTCGCTCCGACCATGCACGCCGTGTAGGGGATGCCCCATGCGTTCACGTGGAACATCGGCACCACCGGCAGCACGCTGTCGCGGGCGGAGATGCCGATCGAGTCGGGCATCGCCACCCCGTACGAGTGGAGCACCGTCGAGCGGTGGCTGTAGAGCACGCCCTTGGGGTTTCCCGTGGTGCCGCTGGTGTAGCACAGGGACGACGCGGTGTTCTCGTCGAAGACGGGCCACTCGTAGTCGCCGGACTCCGCCTCGACCAGGTCCTCGTAGGCGAGCATCGAGGCGGGGTCCGCCGGCAGGTGGTCGCGGTCCGACATCAGGACGAAGTGCGTGACGCTCGTCAGCTTCGGCGCCAGGTCCCGCACCAGCGGCAGGAAGGTCAGGTCGAAGAACAGCACCTTGTCTGCGGCGTCGTTGATGATCCACTCGAGCTGGTCCGGGTGCAGACGCGGGTTCAGCGTGTGCAGGATCGAGCCGGAGCCGGATGCCGCGTAGTAGAGCTCGAGATGGCGGTACCCGTTCCAGGCCAGGGTTCCGACCCGGTCTCCGGGCTCGACGCCCAGCCGCCCGAGGGCCTGCGCGAGCTTCTTGGCCCGGACCGCCATCTCGCCGAAGGTGTAGCGGTGGATGTCGCCCTCGACGCGGCGCGAGACGATCTCTTGATCCTTGTGGTGCCGCGCCGCGTGTGCGATCAGCGAGGACACGAGGAGTGGTTGCTGCATCATCTGGCCTTGCACGGAAACCTCCGAGGGAGTGTCGAGTGTGTGTTCGTGTGGGGATGTGCGCAGTGTGTGTCCGCCGTCGTCGGCGCCGTCAGGATCCGACGGCGGCGCGGTCGTTCGGGATGGCCGGTGCGGCCCGGTTCGCGAGGGTGGTCGCGATCTCGGCGAACGCGCGCTCGCACTCGGCGATGATCTGCAGGGTCAGCTCGCTGTCGCCCCGCAGGCAGGGGTCGCTGTACTCCTCGATCGCCTCGATCAAGTACTCCATGCAGCGGATGTCCTCCGGGATCGGACCCGGGATGCTGGGCCAGCCGACGTGGCTCACGTCGCCGGGGCCGCGGAGCTCCCGCGCGTAGCCACCGTCCGCCTGCCGAACGAGGTGCACGCCCGGGACCGTCGAGAAGACCGAGTCGTCGTCGGTCAGTCCCGCCAGGTGCAGGCTCGCGTTGTAGGCGTTGGTGCTGGCCGTCAGCGTCGTCCAGTACCAGAGCTCGAAGTCCTCGAGCGGGTCCAGCCGGTCCCGCAGGTCGGCGAGGCGGTCGAACTTCTCCAGGTGCGACGCGATCCTCACGCTTACCCGTCCTCGCCGTCGTCGACGACCAGCACGATCTTCCCGAAGTGCTGGTCGGTCGCCATGTACGCGTGCGCCTCGGCAATCTGGTCGAGGGCGTAGGTGCGGTCGATCGGGGTCCGCAGCTTTCCGGCGGCGAGCGGCCCGAGGAGGTCGCGGGCGCAATCCTGGATGCAGGCGACGCGCTCGTCCTCGGTACGGGTCTTGAAGGTGACACCGATCAGCTTCAGGCGCTTGAGCCACAGCACGTTCAGGTCGATGGTGGACGTACTGGAGCCGAGCCTGCCGATGTTCACCAGCCGGCCCTGAACGGCCAGCGAGTTGAGGTTGTCCTCGAACACGGTGCCGCCGACGGAGTCGATGATGATGTCGACGCCGTGGTCGCCGGTGATGGCGTTGACGGCCTCGACCTGGTTCTCCACGCTCACGTTGATCACGTGGTCCACCCCGAAGTCACGAAGCTGCTGGGCCTTGTCCTCGGAGCGGGTGGTGGCGATGACCGCGCCGGCGCCCATCGCCTTGGCGATCTCGATCGTGGCCAGTGCGATCCCACTGGATCCGGCGTTCACCAGCACCGTCTCGCCCTCGGCCAGCCGGCCGTTGGTGATCAGCGCGTCGTGCGCGGTGGTGAAGACGTTGGGGAAGGCCCCGGCCTGAACCCAGGACACCGTTTCGGGGACTCGCATCAACGCGAGCGGTGCGGCGAGAAAGTACTCGGCCTGGCCGCCGTTGCCGTGGCCCATCACCCTGTCGCCGGGCTGCCACTGCGTGACCTCCGCGCCGACGGCGGCGACCACGCCCGCGAACTCGACGCCGATGGGCTGCGGCTCCCCCGTGAGAACCCGGCCGGCCTGCAGAATCTCGCCGCGGTTGAGCGCGGATGCCTTGACCTGGACGAGGACCTCGCCGGGCCCGGGCGTCGGGGTGGGTACCTCGACGACCGCAACCTTGCCGCCGTCTTCGTGGGGGAGAATCCGTGCTGCACGCATCTACGACTCCATGTCCTCGTCGGTTAATTAGTGTCGACAATAATTGAATGGGGCGCATTGCGCTAGTGGCGCAGCCCACCCGGGGCCCCGCTCGGTGATTGTCGCCACGTTGCAGCCGTCAGCCTTCGACCGGGGACACGGCGCCGACCCGCCCGACATCATGCGCGGAACCGACAGGGACGGGGATCATGGCGGGGTGACCGACGACGAGGCGGGTACCGAGAGGACGGGTGAGTCGGACGCCCGGGCGGGCGCACGGGCGCACCGGTGGGAGTACGCAGCTCCCGGCCGCGAGCACCGCGCCGTCCCCGGCTGGCTGCGCCCCCACCTCGCGGAGCCGCGGTGGATGGTCAGCGGCGCGCTGCTCGTCGCGGTGACGCTGCAGTTGCTGCTGCCCGACACCTTGGTCCTGCGTCCGCGCGCGGTCGCGCCGGCCCTCGAACTCGCGATCTGCGCGGTGCTGCTGGTCGCCAACCCGGGACCGGTGCGCGACCGGCACCCGGCGCTGCGTCCGCTGTCGCTGGCACTGATCGGGGTGCTCGCGCTGACCAACGCGGTGTCGACGGTACTGCTCATCGACTTCATCCTCACCGGCAGCGGCGTGGCGGCGACGACCATCCTCGCGTCGGGCGCATCGATCTGGCTGACCAACGTGATCGTCTACGCGCTCTGGTACTGGGAGTTCGACCGTGGTGGTCCCGCGGCGCGGGCGCGCGCAACCACCCAGACACCGGACTTCCTCTTCCCGCAGATGGCCGACGCTCGGCTCGATCCCGACTTCCGGCCGACGTTCGTCGACTACCTGTACGTCTCGTTCACCAACGCGACGGCGTTCTCGCCGACCGACACCATGCCGCTCTCGCGCTGGGCCAAGGCGTTGATGACCAGCCAGGCGCTGGTGTCGCTGGTCGTGGTCGGTCTCGTCGCGGCCCGCGCGGTGAACATCCTGCCGGGCGACTGAGGGGACGGACGGCCGGAGACGTGCGGGTCAGTTCAGCGGGTCGTGCCGGATGTTCTCCGCCGGGGTGCCCCCGGCGAGCAGCCGGAACTTGGTGGTCTGGACCATCGCGTTGGACCCGACGATCTGCACGTCCCGGTCGGCCCAGGTGCCGAAGTCGGCGACGACCTCGCCGAGCTTGCCGATCAGCCGCTGGTGCATGCCCGACGGCGGCTCGGGGATCGGGTCCAGGTGCCACCACGGGTTCGCGACCTCCTCGGACACCGGCACCACGGTGAGCCACGGGTTGGTCTGCGAGAGCTGCCAGAGCGTCTCGATGTCGTAGAGGTCGCACGGGTAGACGCCACCGACGAACAGATGGACCCGCGGGTTGGCGCCGCGCATGGCCATCTCCATCAGCTGCGCCCGCAGCGGCGCAATGCCGGTGCCGGAGCCGATCATCAGCATGTCGCGGTCCAGGGTG
Source organism: Rhodococcus sp. P4_C10 (assembly GCF_056402135.1). Lineage (NCBI taxonomy): Bacteria > Bacillati > Actinomycetota > Actinomycetes > Mycobacteriales > Nocardiaceae > Rhodococcus > Rhodococcus sp. P4_C10. Next base: position 29,392 of record NZ_JBFUHZ010000048.1, read on the forward strand.
CGGTCCACACCGAGTGCGCCGAGCGGGCTGCCCATCACCCAGGTGTCGCCGAGGCGGGTCTGGCCGACCATCGCCGGGCTGACCCAGCCGCCGGAGACGCGACGGACGTGAAACTCGATCTGTCCCTCGCTGTTCGACGGGATCGCGGGCGAGAGGTAGCGCCACATCCGGGGCCGGCCGGGCACGCTCACGCTCATGTACTGGCCGGCGCCGTAGGCCATCGGCTGGTCCAGCTGGAGCCGGACCACCGCGACGTCGCGCAGCACCTGCTTGTGCTCGACGACGGTGCCGGTCCAGGTCCGCGGGCCCGACTCGTTGTTCGCGGCGTCGATCATGGTCGAGGCGATCAGCGCGATGCCCTCGCGCCACGCGTTGTCGACCTCCTCGGTCCACATCTCGTTGCCCGCGAACTGCCTGAGCGCGGTGATCAGGGCGTTGCCGACCGCGATGTAGTGGGCTTCCTCGATGCCGTACTTGCGGTGGTCGCGACCCAGCTGGGCGAGGAACGGCAGGATCCGTTCGGGTTCGTCGAGCTTGTCGACGACGTAGGCGATCGCCTGGACCAGACGGTCTCGCTGGACGTCCATTGCGGCGGGGAAGAACTCACGCGCCGCAGGGCTCTGAGCGAAGAGGGTTGCGTAGAAGTCGCGGGTCAGCCTCGCCGGGCCGCCCTCGACCGCGGCGACGTCCTTGAACGTCGTCCGGACAAGCGAAATTGTCGTTGAATCCACCGCAGGAGTCCCCGTTCGCATACAAACGCGGCCTGCCGCAGTATCCGGTAGGTCGCGGGCCCCGGCGATCGCCGCGGGGTTGAAACGAAGTCTAGCGAGCCGACGTCACCAATGAAACAGATGTGGTTGTTTGGTCTGCAAACGAAACGCCGGCAACCGCGTAGCGAATCTGCGCCACGCAGGAACCGACAAATCCCCCGCAGCGCATCCACCTGGCGCAACGCCCGTTGGGACAGGCTCGAACAACACTGCGCCCGACGCCGTGGGCGACTCCGGCGCCGGGCCGAGCGAATGTTCCGGCACCGACCGACCACCTCTCCCCCGGTCGCCGTGCGCCCCGCCCATTCTGCAGAACCGCTGCGGGCGAACGGGTTCTGCCCGTTTCAGGCGTGACAAACTGGCTTCTCGAGGCCCGGCGCAGTGACGCGTCGGCCCCGCAGTACGTCTCTACCGAGAACGGAGAATTCGCAGTCGTGAAAATTGCCTTCGGGGAGGAGATGGCACGCGATCGAGAGGTCGCGCGCAGGCCCGCACCGTCCACCGCCGAGGTCGAACGTCGGCTGGCCGAGTGCACCGATTTCTATCGGCAGCCGGAACTGGCGCACCTGCCGGCGGCGCGGGCGACGGAGGTGCTCGACGAGTTGGCCCTCACCGGCCGCTACGAGCACACCGCCGAGGAGTTGCTGGTGGGGGCCAAGCTCGCGTGGCGCAACCATGCACGGTGCGTCGGCCGAAACCACTGGCGGACACTCAAGCTGATCGACGCCCGGGACGCGGTCACCGCGGAGGCGCTGGCCCAGGCCTGCTGGGAGCACCTGCGGATGGCGACCAACGGCGGCGCCCTGCAGTCGGTGATCACCATCGGCCCGCGACCGCTCCCGGACGGCAGGGAGTTCCGCATCGTCAGCCCCCAGCTCATCCGCTACGCGGGGTACCGCAACGAGGACGGCAGCATCACGGGCGACCCGTGGCACGTCGCCCTCACCGAGCAGGTGACGGAGATGGGATGGAAGGGCGCGGGCACCCGCTTCGACGTCCTGCCGCTGCTGATCTCGGTCCCCGACGAGCCGCTGCAGTGGTTCGAGGTGCCCGAGGACCTGATTCTCGAGGTCCCGCTCGTGCACCCGAACTACAAGTGGTTCGCGGGGCTGGGCCTCAAGTGGCACGCGGTACCCGCCGTCGCGAACATGGACCTGGAGATCGGCGGCCTCACGTACCCGTGCGCCCCGTTCAGCGGCTGGTACGTCAGCACCGAGGTGGGTGCCCGCAACTTCAGCGACACCGACCGGTACGACATGCTGCCGACGATCGCCCGGAAGCTGCGGCTCGACATGAGCTCGGACCGCACCCTGTGGAAGGACCGGGCGCTGGTCGAGCTGAACCGCGCCGTGATCCACAGCTACCGGGAGGCCGGGGTGATCATGGTCGACCACCACACCGTCGCCCGGCAGTTCCTGGACTTTGTCGGCCGCGAGGAGAAGGCGGGCCGCGCCTGCCCCACCGACTGGTCGTGGATCAACCCGCCGATGTCGTCGTCGCTGACCCCGACCTTCCACCGGCTCTACGACGAACCCGACCTCGACGTCCGGCCGAACTTCGTGGTCCGCGCCCAGGGCACCGGCTGCCCCTTCAACTGACCGCCCACCGCCCACGGCCCGCAGTCCACCGCTAACCCTGACGGTCGCAGAGACCACCACGACGACAAGAAGGCCCGGTGCCACCGCCGCTCCAGAGTTACTGGAACGACGGCGGCACCGGGCCTTCCGATGTTCGGGTGGTGCGGTCAGCGCAGGTGGCGGGGCTTCCAGACCACGAGCGCGTTGTTCCGCGGTGCCGGCACCAGGTCGCGTCGGTAGCTCGCATGCACCTGGGCGATCTCGTTGGCCATCTCGGTGACCCGGCGCTGCAGCGCCTCCACCTGGTTGGTCAACTCGATGATCCGCTTGATGCCGGCCAGGTTGACGCCCTCGTCCTGGGACAGGCGCTGCACCTCACGAAGCAGTGCCACGTCTCGCGGCGAGTAGCGACGGCCGCCGCCTGTGGTCCGGTGCGGCGTGACCAGGCCCAGTCGGTCGTAGTTGCGCAAGGTCTGCGCATGCATCCCCGCCAACTCGGCGGCCATCGAGATTGCAAAGATCTGCGCGTCGGGGTCCGGCGCGTCCTCCCGGTACGGAAACTGGTCCTGCATCGTGGTTCACCTCCGCTTGGTCGAGGGGGCAGACATCAGGCGCCGGCCCAGTCCGCCCTCGGGTCGAAGCCGCTGGCCTTCTCTGCCTCGAGGTAGGTACGCAACGCCTCGGTGGCCGAGTCGTCGAGGTTCTGCGGCACCGCCACCTTCACGGTCACCAGCAGGTCACCCGCACCGCCGCCACGCTTGTGCACGCCGCGGCCACGCACCCGCAGGGTCCGGCCGTCGACGGTGCCGGGCGGCACCTTGACGCCTACGCGGCCCTCCAGGGTCGGCACCGACAGCGTGGTGCCGAGCACCAGTTCGCCGTAGCTGACCGGGACGGTGACCGTCAGGTCGTCGCCGTTGCGGCCGAACACCTTGTCCGCCTTGACGTTCACGGTGACGTAGAGGTCGCCGGACGGCGCACCGCGCAGCCCCGCCTCGCCCTGCCCGGCGAGCCGGATCTTCTGTCCGTCGCTCACGCCCGGGGGAATCCGGACGGTGATGCTGCGCGAGCGGTTCTGCACACCGGTGCCGCGGCAGTCGGTGCACGGGTCGTCGATGATCGAGCCGGTGCCGCGGCAGTCGTCACAGGGCTCACTGAACCCGAACGCGCCCTGGTTTCGACTGACGATGCCACTTCCGTTGCAGTGCGGGCACACCCGCGGGCTGGTGCCCGGCTTCGCGCCACTGCCGTGGCAGGTGGTGCACGACGCCGGACTCGTCAGCCGGAGCGGGACCGTCACGCCCAGCGCCGCGTCGCGGAACGGGAGCGTGGTCTGCGCCTCGACGTCGCTGCCGCGCTGCGGCCGGCTGCTGGTGGCGGTCCCGCGTCCCCCGCCACCGCGGCCGAACAGCCCACCGAACAGGTCGCCGATGCCGCCGTCGCCACCGGTGGTGGTGTAGCTGGCGCCACCCCCGAAGAGGTCGCCGATGTTGAATTCGCCACCGCCGAAACCGCCACCGCCGGTGGTGTACTCGGCGCCCGACGGGTATGCGCCGCGACCGAAGCCACCGCTGGCGAACAGACGGCGGGCCTCGTCGTACTCCTTGCGCTTGGCCTGATCCGAGAGCACGGCATTCGCCTCGCTCACGGCCTTGAACCGTTCCTCCGCACTCGCGTCACCGGGGTTGGCGTCGGGATGCAGGTCCCGCGCCAACTTCCGGTAGGCCTTCTTGATCTCGTCGGCCGAGGCGTCGGAGGAGACGCCCAGGTCCTTGTAGAAGTCCTTCTCGATCCACTCCCGCTGACTCACCGGGCGTCTCCTCCTCTCGTTGCTTCCTGTTGTACTACTGCTCGGACTCCGACGGCGCAGGCTCGCCGTCTGCGACCGTCACCATTGCCGTGCGCAGCACCCGGTCGCCGAGGCGGTAGCCCTTGCGCAGGACCGCCGCGAGCACCGGATTGCCGCCGTCGCCTTCCATCTGGACGGCCTCGTGCAGTTCCGCGTCGAAGGCATCGCCCTCGTCGCCGAACGCGACCAGACCCAGACCGCCGAAGACGCCGGAAAGCTTGTCCGACAACGCCTTCAACGGGCCCGACTCCAGGTCACCGTGGGCACGTGCCCGGTCGAGGTCGTCGACCACGTCCAGGAACTTACCGACCACCGCGGCTCGCTCGGAGGCCACGGCCTGATCGATCCGGGCCAGGCTGTTACGCCGGATGTTCGCGATCTCGGCCTTGGCGTAGCCCAGCTCGGTGCCGACCTTCTCCAGTTCGCCGGTGAGCTTGGTCAAGTCGTCGACCGCGGGCTCGGGCTGGCCGGCCCCGGCCGCCTCCTCGGAGGCGGCCGGGGTGACCTCGACGTCCAAGGGCTGCCCCTCGGCTGTCAACGGATCGCGCGCGGCATCGAACTCGCTCACTTCTTGTCCTGATCAGACGGCTCGTCCACGACCTCGGCGTCGACGACGTCGTCGCCCTGGCTCGGGCCCGCGCCGTCACCGGAGGCTGCGGCCTCGTCGGCCTGCGCCTTGTAGATCGCCTCGCCCAGTGCCTGGGACTCGGTGGAGAGCTTCTCGACCGCGGACTTGACTGCGGCGATGTCGCTGCCGGCGAGGGCCTCGTTGGCCTCCTTGACGGCGGCCTCGACCTTCTCCTTCACGTCGGCCGGCACCTTGTCCTCGTTGTCCTTGATGAACTTCTCGGTCTGGTGCACCAGCGACTCGGCCTGGTTGCGGACCTCGGCCTCCTCGCGGCGGGCCTTGTCCTCCTCGGCGTGCGCCTCGGCGTCCTTGACCATCCGCTCGATCTCCTCCTTGGACAGGCCGGAGCCGTCCTGGATCTTGATCGTGTTCTCCTTGCCGGTGCCCTTGTCCTTCGCGGTCACGTGCACGATGCCGTTGGCATCGATGTCGAAGGTGACCTCGATCTGCGGCACGCCGCGCGGGGCCGGCGGGATGCCCGCGAGCTCGAAGGAGCCCAGGAGCTTGTTGTGCGAGGCGATCTCGCGCTCACCCTGGAAGACCTGGATCTGCACGGACGGCTGGTTGTCGTCCGCCGTGGTGAAGGTCTCGCTGCGCTTCGTCGGGATGGTGGTGTTGCGCTCGATGAGCTTGGTCATCACGCCACCCTTGGTCTCGATGCCGAGGGAGAGCGGGGTGACGTCGAGGAGCAGCACGTCCTTGACCTCGCCCTTGAGGACGCCGGCCTGCAGTGCGGCGCCGACGGCGACGACCTCGTCCGGGTTCACGCCCTTGTTGGGCTCGCGGCCACCGGTCATCTCGCGGACCAGGTCCGAGACGGCGGGCATACGGGTCGAGCCACCGACGAGAACGACGTTGTCGATGTCCTTGACCGCGATGCCGGCGTCCTTGATGACGGCCTGGAACGGCGCGCGGGTGCGGTCCAGCAGATCGGAGGTGATCTTCTGGAACTCGGCGCGGGTCAGCTGCTCGTCGAGGAACAGCGGGTTCTTGTCCGCGTCGACCGTGATGTACGGCAGGTTGATCGAGGTGGACTGCGAGGAGGACAGTTCGATCTTCGCCTTCTCGGCGGCCTCACGCAGACGCTGCAGGGCCATCTTGTCCTTGGTCAGGTCGATGCCGCTGCTGGCCTTGAACTTCTCGACCAGCCAGTCGACGATCCGCTGGTCCCAGTCGTCGCCACCGAGGTGGTTGTCGCCGGAGGTCGCGCGGACCTCGACGACGCCGTCGCCGATCTCGAGCAGGGACACGTCGAAGGTGCCGCCGCCGAGGTCGAAGACCAGGATGGTCTGTTCCTTCTCGCCCTTGTCCAGGCCGTAGGCCAGGGCCGCCGCGGTGGGCTCGTTGACGATGCGCAGGACGTTGAGGCCGGCGATCTGGCCGGCTTCCTTGGTCGCCTGACGCTGTGCGTCCTCGAAGTAGGCGGGAACGGTGATCACCGCGTCGGTGATCTCCTCGCCGAGGTAGGCCTCCGCGTCACGCTTGAGCTTCATCAGCGTGCGGGCACTGATCTCCTGCGAGGTGTACTTCTTGTCGTCGATCGCCACGTTCCAGTCGGTGCCGATGTGGCGCTTGACGGAGCGGATGGTCCGATCGACGTTGGTGACCGCCTGGTTCTTGGCGGGCTGGCCGACCAGCACTTCGCCGTTCTTGGCAAAGGCGACGACCGACGGAGTGGTGCGCGCGCCCTCGGAGTTGGCGACCACTACCGGCTCGCCGCCCTCCAGGACGGCGACGACCGAGTTGGTGGTCCCGAGGTCGATACCGACCGCACGAGCCATAGTGATTCCTCCTACTGGTTGCAGCACCCCCGGCATTGGTGCGCCGGGGCAAGTAGTGCTGGAGTGGGTTTAGTAATGCTCAGTAAGACTGAGCGTCTCCGGCTCAAGTCTGCCCGGCTCGTTTCTGAGAGTCAAGCCAAACTTGAGCCAGACTCGCTCAAGCCTGTCGAATTGGTCAACGGGCCCTGTGCCCGGTTTGTTCCCGCTTCCGGAGATTTCCTTCGATGTGCCGTCTTTTAGCTGGCAGACGCGCCGGCACCGGAGTCGGCGGAACCGTCGGACGGCGCCAACGCGCGGATACGATGCCAGACGTGGACACACCAGGCGGCCCCGACGAACCGCGCGCTCCGACGCCGCACCGACCCCCACCGCCCCGTCCCGAGTTCGCCGTCGCGCCGCTGCGCGGTGACGCCGGGGAGGTGTCGACCCCACGGGCGGCGACCATCGCACGCTCTGCCTGGTACGGCGCGTTCGCCGTCCTGGGCGGCATCGCCGCCGCCACCCTGCTCGACCTCTCCGCCGTCCGCGAGGCGCTGGCTGCGACGCTCGCGGAGCAGCAGCCCGACGCCGCACGCCACGACATCGCCGACACGGTCTCGCTCACCCTGCTGGCCAGCGCCGGCGTCGCGGCGGTGCTGACGGTGGCCGCACTCGTCGGCCTGCACCTGCTCGCCGGCCGACGACGTGTTGCCAGGATGGCGCTGGCTGCGGTCGGGGCGGCATCCGTCGCGGCCGCGGTCGGATTCTGGTCCCTGATGGCCGACGCCGGCGAAGTCACCGGCACGGTGCTGCGGTGGGCACCGTTCGGCTACGCCGGGCTGGTGCTCGTCGGCGTCGCCGCGCTCTTCCTCCCGCACGTCGGCCGCTGGCTCAGCCGCTAGCACCGTCCCGAAGTTCGGCTGGATCGGCGAGGCAACCCTGCAGTCTGTGTGGGACCACGTGATCGGGGTGAAGACCACCGCGGATCCGGTTCAGCGTCCGAGTCACCTCCACAACGAACGCCGATCCCGCCGGCCGGCCGCGGTCCCCGCCACGGTCGGCCGAGTGTGCACCTACCGGTGGCCCCCACACGGTGTTTGCCCCCACAACTGCACACCCGACAGCCGGCACCCGGCCCCGGAAACGCGAAATGCCCCGCACCACAACCCCCTCGAAAGGAGTCGTGATGCGAGGCATTCGCAAAATATGTACGGCGGTGACCTACTCTCCCACACCCTGTCGAGTGCAGTACCATCGGCGCTGGAGGGCTTAGCTTCCGGGTTCGGAATGGGACCGGGCGTTTCCCCTCCGCTATGGCCGC
>NZ_JBFUHZ010000049.1:0-59517 GCF_056402135.1 Rhodococcus sp. P4_C10
CGCGCACACCGCGGTGCTGGCCGGCGCCGTGGTCGCGGCGGGGGCGGTGTCCGCGCGGGCGGCCGGTCGGCTCGGCTGGCTGGGGGAGACCGCGGTGACGGCCGCCGCCACCTGGACCGCGCTGGGCGGGACCTCGCTGACCCGGGTGGGCGCCGACATGGCGACCCGGCTCGAGGACGGCGACCTCGGCGCCGCCCGCCTGCTGGTGCCGTCGCTGTGCGGGCGCGACCCCGACTCCCTCGACGCGGCCGGGGTCACCCGGGCAACGGTCGAGTCCGTGGCGGAGAACACCTCCGACGCCACCGTCGGCCCGCTCTGGTGGGCGGCCGTCGCGGGCGTTCCCGGCGTGCTCGGGTACCGCGCCGTCAACACCCTCGACGCGATGATCGGGTACCGCTCGCCGCGCTACCTGCGGTTCGGCTGGGCCGCGGCCCGGCTCGACGACGTGGTGAACCTGCCGCCGGCCCGGGTCACCGGGGTGCTGGCGGTGCTGGCCGCGCCGGTGGTCGGCGGGGCGCCGTCGGACGCGGTGCGGGCCTGGCGACGCGACGCGCGCTCACACCCGAGCCCCAACGCCGGCGTCGCGGAGGCGTCGATGGCCGGGGCCCTGGGGGTGCGCCTCGGCGGGCGCACCGAATACCCGCACGGCGTCGAGCAGCGCCCGACGCTCGGCGACGGACCGGCCCCGGCGATCGCCGACGTGCGCCGGGTCGCGCGGCTGTCCGCGGCGGTGCAACTGGGCGCCGCCCTCGGCTCAGCGGCTCTTGCCGTAGCGGTCGGCGAGCTTCGCTTCCGTCGCGGTCAGCGTCGTCGGCTCGGCGGGCTGTGACCGGCCGAACCGACGGCGCGGCAGCACGAAGTCGTCGGGGGCCGCGGCGTCGTCGGTGACCGTCGCCGCGGGGGCGGCCGGTGCGTCGGTTGCCTCGGGAACAGTGGGAACGGCAGGTGCCTCGGCGGGCTCGCCGGTCCCGGCGGCCGATCGCGCCTTGGACCGTCGGCGTTCCTTGATCTCGGCGCGCGCGAAGTAGAGCAGGCCGAGCGGGGCCATGATGCCGAACGCCAGCCACTGCAGCCCGTACGAGAGGTACGGCCCGGCGTCGAGCTGCGGCAGCGGGATCGGGTTCAGCGAGCCGGGCTGGTCGCCGGCCAGCTGGAGGTACAGGTCCGCCGGGGCCAGGCCCAGCGTCGCACCGATCTGCGGCGCGTCGATGAAGTAGACCTGACGCAGGCCGTCCTCGACGAGCGGGTCCTTGCCGGGCACGGTGCCCTCGGACTGGCGGGTGCGGGCGGTGATGGTGACCGGTCCGGTCGGGGCGGGCTCGATCTGCGGCGCGCGGGTGCCCTCGATCGGTCGCTCGTAGCCGCGGTTGACCAGCACGACGCGGCCGTCGGTCAGCTCGAAGGCGGTGAGCACCTCGTAGGCCGGGGCCGCCTCGACCGACCGCAGCCGGATCAGCACGTCGGTGTCGGGCACGTACCTGCCGCTCGCGGTGACCTGACGCCACTCGTCGTCGTCGGCGAGGGGGCCGGCCGTCGGCAGGATCGACTCGACGGGCACCGGGTCCGCGGACACCGACTGCTCGATCAGCTGGTTGCGGTGCTCGGTGCTGGTGTTCTTCCCCAGCTGCCACGGCGCGAGCACGGTGAAGCACATGTAGGCGAAGCCGGCGACGATCACTGCCAGTACCAACCAGCCCGGACGCAGCAGAAACTTCAACCTTTGCACGTCTCCACGGTAGCCGTTGACGGCCGCGGCCCGACCGGCCGGTGTCGCGGTCAGGGCTGGGCGCGCACCCAGTCCAGCAGGCCGGGCAGGGCGGCCTCGATCTGTTCACGCACCAGTTCGAAGCCCGTGAAGTCGCCGTAGTACGGGTCGGGCACGGAGTCGCCGTCCGCGTCCGGGTCGAAGCTGCGCAGCAGACGACGGCGCTCGGTGGGCACGCCGAGCTGGGCCAGCGCGCGGTCGTGTCCGGTGTCCAGCGCGACCACCAGGTCGGCGCCCAGGTGGTCCGCGCCGAGGTGCGCGGCGCTGTGTCCCGTCGGGTAGCCGTGGCCGACCAGCACCCGGTTGGTGCGCTCGTCGGCCTCCTTGCCGACGTGCCAGTCCTCGGTGCCGGCGCTCGTCACCCGGACCCGTGCGTCGAGGCCCTCCGCGGCGAGGCGGCCGAGCAGGATCTTCTCGGCCATCGGTGACCGGCAGATGTTTCCGGTACAGACGAAGGTGATGTGCAGCCGGGCGGAGTCAGGGCGTGACATCGAGAATCCTTCCGAGTTGCGCGACGGTGGCCGCGCTCCAGCGGGCGTCGGCGGCCTCCTCGGCGGAACCGTATCCCCAGCCCACGAAGACGGTGGGGATGCCCCAGTGCGCGGCGCCGTGCACGTCGTGCTCGCGGTCGCCGACCATCACCACCCCGGCCGTCCCGCCGKCGGCGGCGGCCGTGGGAGCGAGGCCGAGCCCGCGCAGCGCGTGCTCGATCACGTCGACCTTGGCGCGCCGGGTGCCGTCGGCGCTGGCCCCGGCGATCACCTCGAAGTGGTGCGCGAGCCCGAAGTGCTCGAGGATCCGGCGGGCGAACCGCTCCGACTTCGAGGTGGCGACGGCCAGGCGCGTGCCGTCTCGACCGGCCGCGTCGAGCAGGTCCCCGATGCCGTCGAACACCGCGTTCTCGGCCCAGCCGATCTCGTCGTACCGGGCGAAGTACGCGGCCAGGGCGGTCGCCACGGCCGGCTCGTCCAGGCCGAGGGTGCGCAGCGTGTCCGCCATCGGCGGGCCGACGATCAGTTCCTCCAGGTCGCCGTCGGGTGCCTCGGCGCCGACCACGGCCAGCGCGTGCCGGAAGCCGGCGACGATGCCGGGTGCGGAGTCGGTCAGGGTGCCGTCGAGGTCGAACAGGGTCACCGCGGCGGTGGAAGGGCTGGTGCTCACCCCTCCATCCTGCCCGGCAGCCGGACGCGGCCGGCCGCCGCCATAAGCTCACCTCGTGCACACCCGCCCCGCCGACCTGACCGACCTGCGCCATCACGGCGACGTCGACGCCGAGCCCGGACTGCTCGACTTCGCCGTGAACGTCCGCGGCGACGGCCCGCCGCAGTGGCTGCGCGACCGACTGGCGGCGGCCCTGACGACCCTCGGCCGGTACCCGTCCGCCGCCGATGACGACGCGGCCCGGGACCAGGTCGCGGCCCGGCACGGCCGCCGTCGCGAGGAGGTGCTGCTGCTCTCCGGCGGCGCCGAGGGCTTCGCGATGCTGCCGCGGCTGACGCCCTCGCTGGCGGCGGTGCTGCACCCCTCGTTCACCGAGCCGGAGTGGGCGCTGCGCCAGGCCGGGGTGCCGACGACGCAGGTGCGGCTCACCCCGCCGTACCGGCTGGCCGACGCCGCGGTCCCGGCGGACGCCGACCTGGTGGTCCTGGGCAACCCCACCAACCCGACCTCGGTGCTGCACCCGGCCACGGACGTGCTGGCGCTGCGCCGGCCCGGCCGGATCCTGGTGGTGGACGAGGCGTTCGGCGACGCGGTGCCCGGCGAATCGGAGTCGCTGGCGGGAATGTCGCTGCCGGACGTGCTGGTGCTGCGCAGCCTCACCAAGACCTTCGCGCTGGCCGGGCTGCGCTGCGGCTACCTCCTCGGCCCGCCGGAGTTGCTGGCTCGGCTGCAGGTCGGACGCGCGCACTGGCCGCTGGGCAGCCTGCAGGTCGAGGCGATCCGGGCCTGCTGCGAGCCCGCGGCGGTGGCGTGGGCGCAGCGCGAGGCCGACGTGATCGACGCCGAACGCGCCGAGATGGTGGCGCTGCTCGCGGGGGCGGGCATCTCGGTGCACGAACCGGCCCGCGGGCCGTTCCTGCTGCTGCACGTCCCGGACGGCGAGCGGGTCCGGCAGGGTCTGCGGGAGCGGGGCGTCGCGGTCCGGCGCGGCGAGACCTTCCCCGGGCTGGGCCCGGACCACCTGCGCGTCGCGGTCCGCGCGGCCCCGCAGGCGCGGCGGCTGGTGGCGGCGCTCGCGGAGGTACTGGGATGACGGTGTTTCTCGAGAGGAACGGGGTTCTGGCATGAGTGTGCTTCTGTCCGAGGTGATCTCGGTGCTCGAGGCGGCCTACCCGCCGGCGCTGGCGGAGTCCTGGGACTCGGTGGGCCTGGTGTGCGGGGACCCCGCCGACGAGGTGACGCGGGTGCTGATCGCGGTCGACGCGACCGCGGCGGTGGTGGACGAGGCGATCGCCGGGGGCGCGCAGCTGCTGCTGGTGCACCACCCGCTGCTGCTGCGCGGGGTGGACACCGTCGGCGCGCACACCCCCAAGGGGGCGCTGCTGCACCGGCTGATCCGGTCCGGCTGCGCGCTGTACACCGCGCACACCAACGCGGACCGGGCCGACCCCGGCGTCTCCGACGCGCTGGCCGCGGCGCTCGGCCTGACGGTGACGGGCCCGCTGCAGCCGGCGCCGTCCGAGCGGCTGGACAAGTGGGTGGTGATGGTGCCCGCGGCCGACACCGAGGCGGTGTGCGACGCGCTGTTCGTGGCCGGCGCCGGCGAGATCGGGGAGTACCGGAACTGCAGCTGGACCGTCGCCGGGACCGGGCAGTTCCTGCCGTCCGCTGCCGCCAACCCCACGCTCGGCGAGGCCGGCCGCCTCGAACACGTCGCGGAGGACCGCGTCGAGGTGGTGGCCCGGCGGTCGCTGCGCGGCCGGGTGCTGGCGGCGTTGCGGGCCGCCCACCCCTACGAGGAGCCGGCATTCGACGTGTTCGAGCTCGCCGACCTGGGGTCCTCGCTGGGCATCGGGCGGGTGGGCGAGCTGCCCGAGCCCGAGACGCTGCGCGAGTTCGCCGAGCGGGTGCACCGGGCGTTGCCCGTCACCGAGTGGGGGGTGCGGGCGGCCGGCGACCCCGACGCCCCGATCCGCACCGTCGCGGTCTGCGGCGGCTCCGGAGACTCGATGCTCGGCGCCGCCAGGTCGCTCGGGGTCGACGCCTACGTCACCGCGGACCTGCGTCACCACCCCGCCGACGAACACCTGCGCGGGGGCGGCCCGGCGCTGGTGGACGTGGCGCACTGGGCGAGCGAACAGCCCTGGTGCGCGCAGGCCGCCGCGGTGCTCGACGCCCGGTTCGCGGGCACGCCGGAGTGGTCGGCGGCGGTGTCCACCACGCGCACCGACCCGTGGACGGTCGGCTGCCACTGACCGGTCCGACGCGGCGGTACTGGGCACCGGTCGGCGGGCGGTACGGTTAGCGACACCCCCCCGTACATCCGCACCACAGCAGGAGCCCGCACGCGTGAACGTCGAACCCCGGATTCAGGCAAAGTTGCTCGCCCTCGCCGCATTGGACACCGAGCTGACGCGGGTCGCGCACCGGCGCAAGACGCTGCCCGAGGCAGAAGAGGTGCAGCGCCTCGAGTCCGACCGCGTGCAGCGCAGGGACGCCGCGGTTGCGGTGCAGATCGTCCTCGACGACCTGGACCGGGACATCAAGAAGCTCGAGGGCGAGGTCGACGCGGTCCGTCAGCGCGGCGACCGTGACCGCACCATGCTGCAGAGCGGCACCATCGCCGCCAAACAGCTCTCGGAACTGCAGCACGAGCTCGGCAGCCTCGAACGCCGTCAGGGCGTCCTCGAGGACGAGCTGCTCGAGGTGATGGAGCGTCGCGAGGCGACCCAGGCCGACTACGAGCACGCCGGCGGACAGCTCAGCCAGATCGAGGACGCGATGATCGACGCGACCCGCCGCCGCGACGACGCGCTCGCGGACCTCGACAGCGTCGAACAGCGCCACCTGGGGGAGCGGGCCGCCCTGGTCAACGAGTTCCCCGAGGAGCTGCTGGCGGTGTACGAGCGCCAGCGCGGCACCGGCGGCGTCGGCGCCGCACTGCTGCAGGCCCGCCGCTGCGGCGCGTGCCGCATCGAGATCGACCGCGGCGAGATCGCCCGGATCGCCGCCACGGACCCGCAGGTCGTCGTCCGTTGCCCCGAGTGCAGCGCGATCATGGTGCGCACCAAGGAATCCGGTCTGTGAGTTCGGCTGGACAAGGGGCTCGCTCCGCGGGCTCCGCTCCGGACCGCGTCGTCGTCGAGGCCGACGGCGGCTCGCGCGGCAACCCGGGCACGGCCGGCTACGGCGCCGTGGTGTTCGACGGTGACAGCCGCCGGGTGCTCGCCGAACGCAACGAGGCCATCGGCTTCGCGACCAACAACGTCGCCGAGTACCGGGGCCTGATCGCCGGACTCACCGCGGCCGCCGAGGTCGGCGCGCGCAAGGTGGACGTCCGGATGGACTCCAAGCTGGTGGTCGAGCAGATGTCCGGGCGCTGGAAGGTCAAGCACCCGGACATGATTCCGCTCGCGCGGCGGGCCGGCGAGCTGGCCGAGCAGTTCGACTCCGTCCGGTACACCTGGATCCCACGGGCGGAGAACTCGCACGCCGACCGGCTCGCGAACGAGGCGATGGACGGCAACGCCGGCCAGTCCCCGGCGCCCGCGACCCAGGTCGTCTCGGCGCCGGCGGGCGGGGCGGCGGCCACCAAGGCCCCGACCGCACCGGGCTGGACCGGCGCCATCGGCAAGCCGACCCGGCTGCTGCTGCTGCGGCACGGGCAGACCCCGCTGTCGGTGGAGCGGCGCTACTCCGGCCGCGGCAACCCGGCGCTGTCCGAGGTCGGACAGGCGCAGGCGGACGCCGCCGCCGCCCGCCTCGCCGCCCGCGGCGGCATCACGGCCGTGGTGTCGTCCCCGCTGGGTCGCACCCGGCAGACCGCGGAGGCCGTGGCCGCCGCACTCTCCCTGCCCGTGCAGGTGCACGACGGGCTGATCGAGGCCGACTTCGGCGAGTGGGAGGGACTGACCTTCTCGGAGGCGTCGAAGCGGGACCCGGAACTGCACCGGGCCTGGCTGGGCGACACCTCGGTCCACCCGCCCGGCGGGGAGAGCTTCGAGGAGGTCCGCACCCGGGTCACCGCGGCGCGCGACGACCTGCTCGCCGAGTACCCCGGGGCGAACGTGCTGGTCGTCTCGCACGTCACCCCGATCAAGACGCTGCTGCAGCTGGCGCTGGACGTCGGGCCGTCGCTGCTCTACCGGCTGCACCTGGACCTCGCGTCGCTGTCCGTCGCCGAGTTCTACCCCGACGGCGGCGCCTCGGTGCGCCTCGTCAACGACACCTCGCACCTCTAGCCGGCCGCCACCGGTGCGGGCCCTCGGGCCGTCGGACCCGCACCGGTGCCTCGCAGGTTTTTAGCTGAGGTAACATTGCCCGCGTGAACTCACTGCTGACCAGTCGACGGTACGTCGACAACTGTCTGCAGCAGAGCGCTGTCTGTCCGCGCTGACGCCTGGCCCTGCCCCGATCCCTGGTTGACGAACACGTCCCGGGACTGCTGTTGCGGCCGCGAGTTGCATTCACCCTCCGCACGCTCTTCCTGCGCGCCCCTGACCGCCGTGCCCCTGTGGCCGGTTGGTACGGCGCTGCGCATCCTTGACGAAAGGCCCGTCGAATGTCGGCCCCCACCCGCGCCCCCGGTGCCCAGCCAGCCGCCGCCCGCCCCCGCCGCCTGCCCAGCTGGGCCACCGCCTTCGGCCCGCAGATCGTCGCCGGCCTGCTCGCCGGCGTCCTGATCGGCCTGCTGGCCCGCTCGATGCCCAAGGCCGACGACGGCAGCGCGAACTGGCTGACCGGCACGGTCACCACGATCGGCTCCAGCTACGTCGCACTGCTGACGGTCGCGGTGATCCCGCTGATCTTCACCGCCATCGTCAGCTCCATCGCCAACCTGCGTCAGGTCGCGAACGCCGCCCGCCTCGCCGTGCAGACGCTGCTGTGGTTCGCGATCACCGCGCTGATCGCGGTGATCATCGGGATCGCGGTCGGGTTGATCACCCACCCGGGCTCGAACACCACGGTCAACCCCGACGACGCCGCTGTGCCGAAGGGCTCCGGTTCGTGGTGGGCCTTCCTCACCGGGCTGGTCCCGCAGAACTTCCTCGCCCTCGGCGCGAAGACGACGGCGACCGGCGGACAGGTCGCCGCGGACGGTTCGATCAGCGGCGTCACCGCGACCACCTCGCTCAGCTTCAACGTGCTGCAGCTGCTGGTCATCGCCGTCGCGGTCGGTGTGGCCGCGCTGAAGGTCGGGGAGAAGGCGGAGCCGTTCCTCGAGCTCAACGCCTCGTTGCTCGCCATCGTGCAGAAGGTGCTGTGGTGGATCATCCGCCTCGCCCCGATCGGCACGGCGGCGCTGATCGCCAAGGCCGTCGCCACGTACGGCTGGGATGCGATCGGTCAGCTCGGCGTGTTCACGGTCGCCATCTACATCGGCCTGGCTCTGGTGTTCTTCGTCGTGTACCCGGTTCTCATTCGCGTGCACGGGCTCTCGGTCCGCCGCTTCTTCTCCGGCGTGTGGCCCGCCACCCAGCTGGGCTTCGTGTCGCGTTCGTCGATCGGCACCCTGCCGCTGACGGAGCGCGTCACCGAACGCAACCTGGGCGTGCCGCGTGAGTACGCGTCCTTCGCGGTGCCGCTCGGCGCGACCACCAAGATGGACGGCTGCGCCGCGATCTACCCGGCCATCGCCGCGATCTTCGTGGCCCAGTTCTACGGCATCGACCTGAGCCTGACGGACTACCTGCTGATCGTCGTGGTCTCGGTGATCGGTTCGGCCGCCACCGCGGGCACCACCGGTGCCACCGTGATGCTCACGCTGACCCTGTCCACCCTGGGTCTGCCGCTCGCGGGTGTCGGGTTGTTGCTGGCCGTCGAGCCGATCGTCGACATGGGCCGCACCGCGCTCAACGTCACCGGGCAGGCGCTGGTCCCGACCATCGTCGCCAAGCGGGAGGGGATCCTCGACGAGGAGCTCTACAACGCGCCCCGCAACGGCGACCCGTTCGCCGACGAGGACCTGCTCGAGCAGCGGGCCGCGGCGGAGGTCACGGCCGAGAACGACGGCACGGACGCAGCCGGTGAGAATGCCGACGGCAAGAACGCCGACGGCAAGGACGCGGCGGAGAAGGTGCCCGCCCTCGTCTGACCCGACGCGCACGCCCACGCGGGGCCGGACCGGTTACCTCGGTCCGGCCCCGCGTCGCGTCCGGGGGCAGCCACCACGTCGACCGTCCCGGTGGGTGTCCGGATGTGGTCGGTCGGCGCCTCGGTCAGAGCAGTTTGCGCAGTGTCCGCAGGTTCCGGTTGGTGGTGGTCGACTTGTACTTCGCCTTGCCGGTGAGCTTCCCGAACGGGCTGTCCAGTGTCCGGCCGCGTTCGACGTGCCAGTAGAGCACCCCGTCGCCCATCTGGATGCCCTCGTCGGCGGTGTCGAGGCCGTCGGCCGAGGCGAGCAGGTCCCGCAGCGACGCGGGGTCGGAGGACAGCAGGACGTAGGGGTGCCAGCCCTCGCGGTCGGCCTCGAACGGGAAGTCCTCGACGATCCGGGCGAGGGTCGGCTGATCCAGCAGCACGATCCACGCCTCGTAGCCGAACCGGTTGCGCAGGCCGGTCTCGATCTCTGCCTTCAGCGCCGCCAGATCGGTTCGCTCGCTGTCGAACAGGACGTTCCCGGACGCCAGCACCGTCTTGACGTTCGTCAGCCCCAGTGCCTCGACCGCGGCCTTCAGGTCGGCCATCTTGATGTTGATGCCGCCGACGTTGACGCCCCGGAGCAACGCTATGAATCGTGCCATGGGCCGACAGTAGCGCCGTCGCCGGAATGGCACAAGTGTTCGAATGTGCAGAGGGGTGCCGAGAACCCAGTAGTCTGTACCGGCGGACGAGTTGGCCGGGCGACCGCGGCGAGGGGAACCGTGCGCATCTGCGCGCAGGCCCACCGCCGAGGAAAGTCCGGACTCCACAGAGCAGGGCGGTTGCTAACGGCAACCCGGGGTGACCCGCGGGACAGTGCCACAGAGAACAGACCGCCGGCGCGCAAGCGTCGGTAAGGGTGAAACGGTGCGGTAAGAGCGCACCAGCACCCCAGGTGACTGGGGTGGCTAGGTAAACCCCGCCCGGAGCAAGGTCAAAGGCCGCACCCCTCGGGGTGCGGCTGCGCAGGTGTTCGAGGGCTGCTCGCCCGAGCCTGCGGGTGGACCGCTCGAGGTACCCGGCAACGGTGTGCCCAGATGGATGGTCGTCGCCCGACGCCTCGGCGTCGGGAACAGGATCCGGCTTACAGGCCGACTCGTCCGCCCCATTCTTCGGCCCTACTTCAGGGCGCCGCTTTCTCGGCAGGATCGGCCCCGAAATCCGGGGCAGATCCTGCCGAACCCTGTGCGATGGGAGGCGGCGGAGGCGTCGCCCGTTCGCGTACCACCAGGGTCTGGGTGGCCACGCCGATCGGCCCGCGGACGTCGTACAGGCGCGACAGCGTGGTGCCCGCTCCGCCGCCGTCGGCCTGGGTTTCCGACATCAGACCGATCCACTCGCCCTCGGGTTGGCGGTGCAGGTGCAGGCTGAGGTCGGCGTTTGCAAAGAGGTAACGGTCGAGCGGCAGAACCCAGCTCAGCCCGTTGCCGAAGTCGGCGGCGGCCGCCGCACGCATGGCGGGCGAGGTGGGCTGGTCCTGCACCAGCGGGACAGTCAGGCGGAACCAGGCGGCGGCCGGACCCGGGCTTGCCGGTCCGCCCTGTGCCACGAGGATCTCCATCGCGGACTCGTAGAACGAGGTCCCGCCGGGCATGCCGGGAATTCGAAGCCGCTCCCGGCAGTCGGCGGGTGGAGGCAGCAACTCGGCTGGCGACCAGCCGGGCAACCCCGGAGGCAGCGTCAGTGGTTTGCCCCGCACGAGGAGTGCGTGTGCACGAGCCACCAGTGCATCGTCCGCATAAAGGTCGATGGTCATCCGCGTGGTGGAGCGTCCCGGCCAGGTCTCCTGGCGCACCGTCAGCGGGGCCACCGGCACTGGCTTGACCAGTTCGATGCTCAGGCGGGCGAGTCGCCAGCCGGGTTCGGGCAGGGCGGCCTCGGCCAGGTGCGCGAACAGGGCACTGGGCGCGCCGCCGTGCTGCGCCCGCGCATCCCACGGGCCGCGCGCGAGCACGCTGGGCAGCCAGGCCTCGTTCTGGTGAGAGAACACGGCGAGGGGCGGGGCGCTCTCGGCATCCGGGGGTGTACGGGTCACGGCGTTCCT
Organism: Rhodococcus sp. P4_C10; assembly: GCF_056402135.1. Lineage (NCBI taxonomy): Bacteria > Bacillati > Actinomycetota > Actinomycetes > Mycobacteriales > Nocardiaceae > Rhodococcus > Rhodococcus sp. P4_C10. The sequence goes on from NZ_JBFUHZ010000049.1 coordinate 11,112, forward strand.
TGTCGAGAAATCTGCACGGCATCGAAGGTGGCTACTTGCGCGCGACCAGCCCCGTGTTCTCTCGTCGTGCCCGACGCTGGCGCCATCCGATTCTGAACCTAGTCAAGGTAACCGCCCGCTGCCGGCGTTTGCGTCAGGCGGACGGCCGGACCCACCTCGGGCCCGCAGCCGACTTCAGCTGCGGGCCCGAGATGGCCGTGGGGTGATTGCTGTTATGAAGACAGGGCCGCGACGCCCGCCACGCCCGCGACGAGTGCGACGACTGCGGACAGCAGGGTTGCGCCTGCCGCTATCTGGCCGAGCTGTTCTCCTGAGGAACCCATGATCTACTCCTTGTCGGCCGTGAAGCGTTGCTTCGCTGTGGCGCCGCCTTCGGTCGCCTGCCGCATTTGTATCCCACCGAGGGATGCATCTCGATCATTAATCACCTTGCGGCGCAATGTATTACATGAACGACATGGATCCGCGGCCGGCCGTAACATGAGATAACGGGCAGGTAACATTTGCGGCCCGGGTTTCCCGATCGCCCCGGCGGTGCGCTCACCCGGCGGGCGACCGCGCTGGTCGGCGCAAGTTCTTAGCAACTTCTTAGAGCGCACTCCGGCCTCGGGAGTGGGAGTCCTGCGTACGGTGGTCAGCGCAGCGCTCGGCTGGTCGAGGGCCCCGGCGGGACAACGGCATCGGCATGTTCGACGAGGCACGCCGGGCTCCGGGTCCGACCTGGGCAACTGCACCACGAGGGGGGAGTGCAGCAGGTGTTCGCTACCTGGGGGAGGCTGGCCTACCGGCTGCGGTTCGCCGTGATCGCGGTGATGGTTGCGCTGTTGCTCGGCCTCGCGGCGTACGGCCTCGGAGTCGAGAAGCACCTGAGCCAAAGCGGATTGGTCGACCCGGGCTCGGAGTCCGTGGCCGCCGCGGAGTTGGCCGACGGCACCTTCGGACGCGACACCAAGGCCGACGTGGTGATCCTCTACACCGCGCCCGACGGCAAGACGGTCGACGATCCGGCGTTCGCCGCCACGATCACCCAGAGCCTCGAGGACCTTGCCGCGAACAACCCCGACGAGATTCTCCGGGTCAACGGCAGCTACTGGTCCACCAGGCTCGCCCTGATGGCCGACCCGAGCAAGCAACACGCCATCGCCGGCGTGGCCGTCAAGGGCGACAACGACACCGAGGTCGCAGCCAACTTCAAGAAGGTCCGGGACCAGTTCGCGATACCCGGCGTCGATGCCCAGCTCACCGGGCTGCAGCCGGTGACCGGCACGATCAGCGACACGATGGCCGACGACCTGCACCGGATGGAGATCCTGGCCATCCCGGCCGTCGGGGTGCTGCTGTTCTTCATCTTCGGCGGCGTCGTGGCCGCCGCCCTGCCGCTGATCGTCGGCGGCCTGACGATCGTCGCCGCCAACGGCGTGGTCAAGGCGCTGGCCCAGTTCACCGAGGTCAACGGGTTCGTCCTGTCCGTGGTCTCGCTGATCGGTCTGGGCCTGGCGATCGACTACGGCCTGTTCATGGTGAGTCGGTTCAGGGAGGAGATCGCGGAGGGCTACGGCACCGCCGATGCCGTGCGACGGACCGTCACGACCGCCGGCAGGACCGTGGTCTTCTCCGCGACGATGATCGTCGCCAGCCTCGGTGGCCTGCTCATCTTCCCGCAGGGCTTCCTCAAGTCCATGGCGTACGGCGCGATCGCCGCGGTCGTCCTGGCCGCACTCGTCTCGATCACCGTGCTGCCGGCGATCCTGGGGATCCTCGGCCGCCGGGTGGACGCGCTCGGCCTGAAGGCGATGCGTAAGACCAGGACTGCCGACGAGATCGAGAACGACATCTGGGGTCGGCTGACGCAGTGGGTGATGAAGCATCCGGTCAAGGTCGTGGTGCCGATCGTGGTCGGGCTGCTGCTGCTCACCCTTCCGATCGCGGGCATCAAGCTGGGCGGGATCAACGAGACCTACCTGCCCCCGGACAATCCCACCCGAGTCGCCCAGGAGCAGTTCGACGACCTGTTCCCGAGTTTCCGCTCCGAGCCGATCAAGCTGGTGGTCGACGGGGCCCAGGGTGCGGAGATCGCCCGGATCGTCAAGGAGGCGAGCGCGGCGCCGGGGCTGGTCGAGAAGTTCACGATCGACAACCCGACCAAGGACGGGGTGACGGTCTTCAAGGCCGGCCTGGTGGACCGCAACGACTCCGATGCGACGATCGGCTACCTGCGGGCGATGGACGTCCCCGACGGAGTCACCGTGCTGGTCGGTGGCACCCCCGCGATCGAGCACGACTCGATCGCGGCGCTGCTCGACAATCTGCCGCTGATGGTGACGATGGTGGTGCTGCTGACCACGCTGCTGATGTTCCTGGCGTTCGGGTCGCTGGTGCTGCCGATCAAGGCCGTGCTGATGACCGCCCTCGGCCTCGGCGCCACCCTCGGCATCCTGACGTGGATCTTCATCGACGGCAACGGTGCCAGTTTCATGAACTTCTCTCCCGGCCCGATCATGTCGCCGGTGCTGGTGCTGATCATGGCGATCGTCTACGGCCTGTCCACCGACTACGAGGTGTTCCTGCTGTCCCGGGTGGTCGAGGCGCGGGCTCAGGGAGCGAGCACCGCCGAGTCGGTGCGGGTGGGCACCGCGCACACCGGCCGGATCATCACCGCGGCCGCGTTGATCCTGATCGTGGTCACCGGCGTGTTCGCGTTCTCCGAACTGGTGATGATGAAGTACATCGCGTACGGCATGATCGCGGCGCTGATCATCGACGCCACCCTGATCCGGATGTTCCTGGTCCCGGCGACCATGAAGCTGCTCGGCGACGACTGCTGGTGGGCGCCGGCGTGGATGAAGCGCTTCCAGGAGAAGCTCGGCCTGGGCGAGCCGATCCTCGACGACGAGCGGATGCCGGCGGACATCCCGGATCTTGCGGCCGTGGACCGCTCGACACCCGCGGCGGAGGTCGGCGAGGACACCGAGATCCTGCGGCAAATCCCTGGTGGCGAAGCGATTACGATGCCGATTGCCACCGGGGCAGGGCCGACCGCAGGCGGTCGGCCGAGGCCGGGTCGCCCGGCCGATCCGCTGACCGAGCCGATGCCCCGGCTGGCCACGCCGACAAATCCGGTCGGCCCGCGCCCGGGTGGGTGACGCGGCTCACAGGACTGTTCATGTCGGCGTTACCCCGTGTCGGCGTCGGCCTGCCTACCGTTGGGTTGTGACCTTCCGGTGGGCAGACCGGACCGACCGGCCACCCCCGGACCAGCATCAGCCCGTGGGAGGTACCTGTGGAACTTCTCTTCGTCCTGGCCCCGGTCGTCGCCGTGCTGGGAGTGCTCGGTGTCTACGGCACGGTGTGCGCCACGTTTCTGCTCGAGCTTCGTCGGCTCGGCCCGGAGGGCACGGACGGCGACACCGACTCAGGCGGTACAGGTTAGGTCGACGAACGCAGCGATTCGCATGTGTCCGGTGCGGCCCGACAGTAGGCATGTCCGAACGGGCGACACAGGGGTCGGTCTCATTCGGCGGGCGCGGAGCTGACCTGGTCGCCCCACACGGCCCGCGACCCGGATTCCCCGATCCGGTAGACCTGCACCATCGTCGAGGCCCCCACGATCACCGCGACTGCCACGACCACGGCCGTCAGTACCCGGCTCGGCGCGACGGAGCGTTGCTCGCGCATGTGCACCGCCGTGATTACGAGGGCCACCGCCAGCAGTGCGACCGAGAAGTAGATCATGGTGTCACCGAGTTCGGTGTGTCGATGCACCGCCGAGGTCCGGTCGACGTGCCGCTCGAGCCACTCGCCGGCTTCGGTCGTCAGGGGGGTCAGTGCGGTGATTCCGGCCGCGAGGACCAGGGTCGGCCAGACCAGCCGCCGCCGCGCCGCGGGCCAGGTGCTGCACAGGATCACCAGCAGGGCCGTCAACGGCGCGAGCACCACGATGGAGTGAACAAGCAGGACGTGCGCGGGCAGTCCGTTGAGGGTAGACACCGGGTGGTCCTCCAATGGTCGAGACGATCCTTGTCCTCAGTATCGGCAGTCGGGGTTGAGTACACGCTGAGAATTCGTGGAGCGGATCCGGCCGGTCCCGGACACGACAATGCCCCCACCCGAAGTGGGGTGGGGGCATTGTCGCGTCCAGGCCGGGTTCGGTCAGACCGGGTTGATCACGAACGTCGTCGCCCAGTGGGTGGCGGCCTCGGGTCCGAGATGGGGGACGAGTGCGTCGAACAGGATGTAGGACATGGGGGACATGCTGGCGTTTCTCCGTTTCATACTGTGGTGATGCGGTCCGACGTCGATCCACGAAGATCGTTGTCCCGGGCGCGATCTTGAATCGCCACGCGAGCGTTGGCCGCGCGTAAGAATCTCATGCTTGTGAGTCGTCAACAAGCGGTCTCCCAGAAATGTCTTTCGCGGACCGATACACGTGACCTGAGAGGCTCCGGGCGGGCACACTGAGAGCCATGAGCGACGACGAGAACCTCTGGTACTACTGCGTGTCCGACGGCTCCGTTCGCCAGGGCAAGGACGCCCGCGGACTCGATCGGATGGGGCCCTATCCGGACCGTGAGACCGCGGCCCGTGCGCTCGAGATCGCCGCGCAGCGGAACAAGGCCGCCGACGACGCCGACGACGACTGGAACAAGTAACCGCCGTCGTCACCACCGGCGCACCGCTCGTGGCGCGCCGGGATTCGGACGTGGCCCGGGGCTAGGCTCGGCACTTGTGATGACGCGCATTTCCGCCCGGGGCATCGACTTCGGGGCGATCAGGACCGACTTCGCGGTGTCGGCCGACTTTCCCGCGGGGGCGCTGGCGGAGGCCGAGGCCGCCGTCGACCGCCACGCGGCCGGACGCGTCGACCGGACCGACCTGCCGCTGGTCACCATCGACCCGCCCACCTCGATGGACCTCGACCAGGCGCTGCACCTCGAGCGCACCGAAACCGGCTTCGTGCTGCACTACGCGATCGCCGACGTCGCGGCGGTGGTGGTCCCCGGCGGGCGCCTCGACGAGGAGACCCGGCGCCGCGGCCAGACCTTCTACCTGCCCGACGGCTCGGTGCCCCTGCACCCGCGGGTGCTCTCGGAGGCCGCGGCGAGCCTGCTGCCGGACCAGGCGCGCCCCGCCGCCCTGTGGCGGATCGAACTGGACCAGCGGGCCGAACCGGTCTCGTTCGGCGTCACCCGTGCGCTGGTGCGGTCGGTGGCACGTTTCGACTACGCCGGCGTGCAGGCCGATTCGGAGTCCGGGTCCCTGCACCCGTCGATCGCCGCACTGCCCGAGTTCGGGAAGCTGCGCCTGGCGTCGGCGCTCGACCGTGGCGCGATCGAGCTCAAGCTGCCCGAGCAGGAGGTGGTGGCCGACGGTGACGGCTGGCGGCTCGACCTCCAGCCCCGGACCGAGGCCGACGACTGGAACGCCGAGGTGTCGCTGCTGACCGGGATGTGTGCGGCCCGACTGATGATCGACGGCGGGGTCGGGCTGGTGCGAACCCTCCCGAAACCCGCGTCGGACGCCGTGCGTGCGTTGCGCCGGACCGCCCGCGCCCTGGGAATCGAATGGCCGCAGGACGTTTCGGTCGGTGAATTGCTGGCAGGCCTGGAGCCGAGCACCCCCGACACGTTGGTGATGATGAGCGACGCCACCGCCCTGCTGCGGGGTGCCGGCTACGCGGCCTTCGACGGCACGCTGCCGGAACTGCTCGAGCACTCCGGCATCGGCGCGCCCTACGCCCACGTCACCGCGCCGCTGCGCCGCCTCTCCGACCGGTTCAGCACCGAGGTCTGCCTGGCGTTGACCGCGGGAACGGCGGTGCCGCAGTGGGTTCGCGAGGCGTTGCCGGCACTGCCCGACCTGATGAAGGGGTCGGACTCGCTGGCAGCCAAGGTGGACCGCGCGTGCGTGGACCTGACCGAGGCCACGCTGCTGTCCGGTCGCGAGGGCGAGCGCTTCGATGCCGTGGTCCTGCGCGCCTCGGAGAGCAAGCGGGACGCCGAGATCTTCGTGCCCGAGCCGGCGGTGATCGCCAAGTGCGCGGGCACCCCACCGGAGGGCGTGCCGGTGTCGGTTCGCCTGGTGCAGGCCGACATCGACACCCGCGCAGTGAAGTTCGAGTTCTACCTCAGAGCTTCCGAGCCCGCGACCTGAGGTCCCGCAGGCGGCCGTGGGCGTCGCGGCGGGCCTGGTCCGCACACGCCGACTCGGCCGCGACCAGCACGCCGTAGGTGAAGGTGTCCTCGCCCGCGGCGCGGGCCCTGTCCGCCGCCGTCAGCAGCTGCCGACCCGCGACCACCGCGTCCTGGTGCTCACCCAGCGTGGTCTGCAGCTTCTTCGCGGCCTTGGCGAGCGCGGACCGTCGACGCCCCGAACCGGCCGCGGCCTCGGCCGCGTAGCGCAGGGCCTTGGCTCGTTTGCGAGCCGTGTGCAGCAACTCCGGCGGGGCGTCGTCCCCGGCCCCGCCCGGACCCCGGAGCCCGGCCTTCCGTCCGGTCTTGCGGACCTCGCGTACGGCCCCGTGCAGCGACTCCTCGACCGAGAGGTCGCCCGGGGGTCGTGGGTGGGCGAGCAGGCCGTCGAGGTCGGCGAGCAGGCGTCGGTACCGGTCGCCGTCGAGGGTGGCGACCGCGTCGCGGTGCGCCGCCGCGTACCCGGCGGCGTGGGAGGTCACCAACCGGTAGCGCACCGGACCGCGGACCAGCGCCGGCGGCTGGGCGTCGAGCAGCGCCAGGAACCGGGCAGCCAGTACCTCCTCGTCCCGAGCCTGTCCGAGAACGGTCCCCAGCCAACGCAACTCGGACCGGATCGGCTTCACCGACTCTCGGCCGAACCCGTCGCGGAAGGTGCCGAGCAGGCTGCGGAGCTGCCGGGTGCACACCCTCATCTGGTGGACGGCGTCCTCGTCGTCCCGGCGGACCGTGTCGGCGAGGGAGTCCAGCCGCTCGCGGTGCCCGCGCACCGCGGCGATCACCCGCTCGGCGTCTGCCTTGTCCCGTTTGCTCCCCATGCCGTCAGGTCTACCGCACCCGCCCGGTCCCGTCGAGGCGGTGCGGCGCCGGCGTCAGCGGAACCCGTCGGTGGCCTCGACCAGGTGGTGGGTGATGCCGGGTTCGCTCGCCGCGTGACCGGCGTCGTCGACGATCACCAGCCGCGACGACGGCCACGCCCGGTGCAGCGCCCACGCGCTGGTCGCCGGGCACACCACGTCGTAGCGGCCCTGCACCAGGACGGCCGGAATCGACGCGACCGCGGCGATGTCGCGCAGCAGTTGGTTCTCGTCGAGGAACCCGTGGTGGCGGAAGTAGTGGTTCTCGATCCGGGCGAACGCCAAGGCGAAGCGCGGCTCCGCGTTCCGCTCGACGTGTTCGGGCGTGGGCAGCAGCGTGCTGGTGGCGCCCTCCCACGACGACCAGGCGACCGCTGCGGCCAGCGCCACCTCGGAGTCGTCCGAGTGCAGCAGCCGGTGGTAGGCCTCGACGAGGTCGCCGTCGCGTTCCGACTCCGGGACCGGCGCCAGGAACTGCTCCCAGAGGTCGGGGTAGAGCGCGCTGGCGCCGCCGTTGTAGTACCAGTCGATCTCGCTGCGCCGCAACAGGAAGATGCCGCGCAGGACCATCTCGGTGACCCGGTCGGGGTGGGTCTGCGCGTAGGCCAGTGCCAGTGTCGAACCCCACGATCCGCCGAAGACCTGCCAGCGCTGCACCCCGAGATGGGTGCGCAGCAACTCGATGTCCGCGACCAGGTGTGCGGTGGTGTTCACCGAGAGGTCGGCGCCGTCGGCGACGTGCGGGATCGAACGCCCGCAGCCGCGCTGGTCGAAGAGCACGATCCGGTACGCGGCCGGGTCGAAGAAGCGGCGGTGGTCCGCGGTGGTGCCGCCGCCGGGCCCGCCGTGCAGGAACACCACCGGCTTGCCGTCGGGGTTCCCACTGGCCTCCCAGTGGATCCGCTGGCCGTCGCCGACGTCGAGCAGACCGGACTGGTGCGGTTCCAGCTCCGGGTACAGCGTGCGCACGCCGGTCAGAACCCGATCAGGCCCGACGCCAGGTCCGGAATCTCGAGCGCCTCGATCGCGCCCTGGCGCACCTCGGGGCAGTACTGCTGGGTGATCGCGTCCACCCGCGCCTTGTGCGCGATCAGGTCGATCATGTTGATGCCGTTCTGGGCGGCCCACGACCCGACGACGGTGTTCAGGCCACCCTTGCCGATGGTCGGGGTGTAGGTGCGCCAGCTCTGCAGCTGCGCCTGCATGTCCGAGCACAGCTTGGCCGCCTGGTCGGCGGTCACGCCCCCGGTCGCGGCGTCGGCGCCGGGTGCCGGGGCGGGGGCGACGGTGCTCGAGGGCAGCGCGTGGTCGCCGGCGCTGGGAGTGGTCGGGGTGTTCTCGGTCGCGCAGCCCGCGGTGAGGGCGAGGGCGGCGAGGGCTCCGGCGGCCACGACTGTGAAACGGCGGTAGGACATGTAGGCAGCCTGTCTGTCGAAGGACGTGTCTGGCGAAGGACGAGTCGGTCGGGTGGAGCGGCCCTGTCGGAAGACGTTCCCCTGGCGGGTGAGCACAACCGAGTGTGCCACCCGGCCGGGGAACGGGGTGCGAGCGTGAGGGGTCAGAAGCTGTGTTCCTGGGCGGGGAAGGTCCCGGCGGCGACCTCGGCGGCGTATGCCGCTGCGGCGCCACGCAACTCGTCGCCGACGGACGCGAACTTCTTGACGAACTTCGCGGTGTGGCCGCTGGTGTAGCCGGCCATGTCCTGCCACACGAGCACCTGGGCGTCGCACTCGACGCCGGCTCCGATGCCGATCGTCGGGATCGTCAGCTTGCCGGTGACCTGAGCGGCGACCTCGGCCGGGACCATCTCCATGACGACGGAGAAGGCGCCCGCCTCCTGGACCGCGATGGCGTCGGCGATCAACTGCTCGGCGCCGTCGCCACGACCCTGGACGCGGAAGCCGCCCAGGCTGTTCACGGACTGCGGGGTGAACCCGACGTGGGCCATCACGGGGATGCCGGCCGCGGTGATCGCCGCGATCTGGTCGACCATCCGCTCGCCGCCCTCGAGCTTCACGGCGTGCGCGAGGCCCTCCTTCATGAACCGGGTGGCGGTGGCCAGGGCCTGCGCGGGGGAGGACTCGTAGCTGCCGAACGGCAGGTCCGCCACCACCAGGGCGTGCGGGGCGCCGCGCACCACGCCGCGGACCAGCGGGATCAGTTCGTCGATGGTGATCGGGACGGTGGTGTCGTAGCCGTAGACCACGTTCGCGGCGGAGTCGCCGACCAGGAGTACCGGGATGCCGGCCTCCTCGAAGATCCGCGCGGTGGAGTAGTCGTACGCGGTGAGCATGGCCCAGCGCTGACCCTCGGCCTTCATGGTCTGCAGGTGGTGGGTGCGGATCTTGGTTCGCTTCGGCGCCGATGCGGCGGTCGCGGATCCGTAGACAGAGTTCTCGGACATCAGCGTCCCTTTCGTGCCTCGAGGCCCAGTGCGGGTCCCCGGGTTGTGGGTGATGACACGTTCAGTCTGCCATCGAGGGCCGCGTCGGCGAACGGCCCGGCCGCGTGCAATCGGTCACATCGGGTTGTCGGGACATTCGGCAGGATCGGCCCCGGAATGCGGGGCGGATCCTGCCGAGAACGCGTCGACCAGCGGGTTCCGGCGGCCGTGGCACCATCGAGCCATGCCGCCTCGCCGTACCGTCCCCGTTTTCCTGGCCGCGGCCGCACTCGTGGCCACCCTGGCCGCCGGCTGCAGCGTGCCCGTCGACGGCGCGGCGACCGCCGCGGTAGGCGAGTCCGCGTCGGCTCAGGACGGGTCGTTCCGCCCGGGCGCCGGGGTGGTGCCGGCCGGGCTGGAGAAGTTCTACACGCAGGACCCGCAGTGGGGGTCGTGCGACGACTTCGTCACCGACGGTGCGCCGTTGGCGAGCCGGGTCGAGTGCACCCGGATCACCGTCCCGGTGAACTACGACGATCCCGCCGGGGCGGCCCCGGCTTCGACGTGGTCGGCTTCGACCCCCGCGGCATCGGCGCGTCCACCCCGCAGGTGCAGTGCCTGACCCCGGCCGAGGCGGACGCCGAGCGCGCCGAGTCGCAGGTGGACATGAGTCCCGCCGGCATCGCCGCGATCGAGGACACCAACCGCGACTACGCGGACAAGTGCGCCCAGCGGTCCGGCACCAACCTGCTCGCCCACGTCGGCACCCGCGAGGTGGTCCGGGACATGGACGTGATCCGGTCCGTGCTCGGCGACGAGAAGCTCAGCTACCTCGGCTTCTCGTACGGCACCCGGCTCGGGACGACCTACGCGGAGACCTTCCCGGGCAACGTCCGGGCCATGGTCCTCGACGGCGCGATCGACCCGGCGCAGGACCCGGTCGACTCGACGGTGCTCCAGGCCGCCGGGTTCCAGCAGGCGTTCGACGCGTTCGCCGCGGACTGCGTCGCCACCTCGCCGGACTGCCCGCTCGGCGCCGACCCGGCCCAGTCGGTCGCGCGGTTCCGGGCACTGGTCGACCCGCTCGTCGACCGGCCCGCGCAGACCACCGACCCGCGCGGGCTGAGCTACCCCGACGCGATCACCGGAGTACAGCAGGCGCTGTACTCGCCGAACCTCTGGGGCTCGCTGCGCTCGGGCCTGTCCGCGCTGGGCGAAGGCCGCGGCGACACCCTGCTGCTGCTCGCCGACCTCTACGAGGGCAGGCAGGACGACGGCAGCTACAGCAACATCAACGACGCCTTCAACGCGGTCCGCTGCGTCGACGACCCGCCGGTGACCGACCGAGCGCAGAACGGCGCCGCGGACACCGCGTTCCGTCGGGCGGCCCCGTTCCTCGACGACGGCCGCGGCGCCGGCAGCGCCCCGCTCGACATCTGCGCGTTCTGGCCGGTGCCGCACACCGCGACCCCGCACCCGGTCGACGCCAAGGACCTGCCGCTGGTCGTGGTGGTCTCGACCACCGAGGACCCGGCCACGCCGTACCAGGCCGGGGTGGAGCTGGCCAAGCAGGTCGGTGGCGCGCTGATCACCTTCCGGGGCACCCAACACACCGTTGCGATGAGCGGTGTTTCGTGCGTCGACGACGCCGTCGTGGCGTACCTGACCGGGCTCGATGCACCCGCGTCGGACCTAACGTGTTCGTAACCGATTTCACGATGTAACACAGATTTAACGGGCCTTGCCTACTCTCGCGGACATGGATCGCCAGAAGGAATTCGTGCTTCGTACCCTCGAAGAACGCGACATCCGTTTCGTTCGACTGTGGTTCACCGACGTGCTCGGCTACCTCAAGTCGGTGGCGATCGCCCCCGCCGAACTCGAGGGCGCCTTCAGCGAGGGCATCGGTTTCGACGGTTCCGCCATCGAGGGCTTCTCCCGGGTGTCGGAGGCGGACACCGTCGCGATGCCGGACCCGTCGACGTTCCAGGTGCTGCCGTGGGCGCACAAGGACGGGGCCCAGCACTCGGCGCGGATGTTCTGCGACATCGCGAACCCCGACGGCTCCCCGAACTGGGCGGACTCGCGGCACGTGCTGCGCCGTCAGCTGAGCAAGGCCAGCGACGTCGGCTTCAGCTGCTACGTGCACCCCGAGATCGAGTTCTTCCTGCTCGAGAACGGGCCGATCGACGGCACCACGCCGATCCCGGCGGACAACGGCGGCTACTTCGACCAGGCCGTGCACGACTCGGCGCCGAACTTCCGCCGCCATGCCATCGACGCACTCGAGTCGATGGGCATCTCGGTGGAGTTCAGCCACCACGAGACCGCGCCCGGCCAGCAGGAGATCGACCTGCGCTACGCCGACGCGCTGTCGATGGCGGACAACGTGATGACCTTCCGGTACGTGGTCAAGGAGGTCGCGCGGGCGGAGAACGTGCGCGCGACGTTCATGCCGAAGCCCTTCACCGAGCACGCCGGCTCCGCCATGCACACCCACATGAGCCTGTTCGAGGGCGAGAACAACGCCTTCCACAACCCCGACGACCCGATGCAGCTCTCGGACACCGGCAAGGCGTTCATCGCCGGCATCCTCGAGCACGCCAACGAGATCAGCGCCGTCACCAACCAGTGGGTGAACTCCTACAAGCGGCTGATCCACGGCGGCGAGGCGCCGACCGCGGCGTCCTGGGGTCCGTCGAACCGGTCCGCGCTGGTGCGGGTGCCGATGTACACCCCGAACAAGGCGTCGTCGCGACGCGTCGAGATCCGCAGCCCAGACTCGGCCTGCAACCCGTACCTCACCTTCGCGGTGCTGCTGGCCGCCGGCCTGCGCGGCATCGAGAAGGGGTACGAGCTGCCGCCCGAGGCCGAGGACGACGTCTGGTCGCTGACGTCCGCGGAACGCCGGGCCATGGGTTACAAGGAGCTGCCGGGCAGCCTCGACGAGGCGCTGCGGGAGATGGAGCGCTCCGAGCTGGTCGCCGAGGCCCTCGGTGAGCACGTCTTCGACTTCTTCCTGCGGAACAAGCGCCGGGAGTGGGCGGAGTACCGGACCCAGGTGACGCCGTTCGAACTCAAGACCTACCTGGGCCTGTAGACGGATGGTCAAGCCTCCTACCGCACGGTCCGCGATTCCCGGCCCGGGCCGGCTCGGGCTGGTCGAACCGACGGCGCCGACGGACCTCGCCACCCTCGGCTGGGTGAACCTCGACAGCGTCGAGCTGCTGTGGGCGCTCTCGCGGGCCGCCAACGCAGACCTGGCGCTGCGGTCGCTGGTCCGGATGCACGAGGGTCTCGGTGCCGGCTGGGCGGAACTCGACGCCGGGCTCCGCACCGACACCGGCCTGCGCGGACGCCTGTTCGGGGTGATCGGTGCGTCCAGCGCCTTCGGTGACCACCTGGCGGCCAACCCGGACGGCTGGCAGCTGCTGCGCGGGGACCTCGATCTGCCCTCGCACGCGGACCTGACGGACGAGCTGCTCGCGGCGGTCGGTGCGACGCCGGACGGGAGCGCCTCGGAACTCAACCTCGTCTACCGGTCGACCATCATCGGTCCGGATGCCGTTGCGGCGCTGCGGAAGACGTACCGCGACCAGTTGATGGTGCTGGCCGCCGTCGACCTGGCGGCGACCGTGGAGAACGAGCGGGTGCTGCCGTACCAGACGGTGGGCCGGCAGCTCTCCGACATGGCGGACGCCGCGCTGACCGCGGCGCTCGCGGTCGCCGTCGCCACCATCTACCCGGACGGACCCTGCACCGCCCGGCTCGCGGTGATCGCGATGGGCAAGTGCGGTGCGCGGGAACTGAACTACGTCAGCGACGTGGACGTGGTGTTCGTGGCGGAGCCGTCCGACGCGTCCACCAGCCGGCTCGCCGGCGAGCTGATGCGGGTCGGGTCCTCGGCCTTCTTCGAGGTGGACGCCGCGCTGCGGCCGGAGGGCAAGCGCGGCGAGCTGGTGCGCACCCTCGACTCGCACGTCGCCTACTACCAGCGCTGGGCCAAGACCTGGGAGTTCCAGGCACTGCTCAAGGCCCGTCCGGCGACCGGCGACCTGGCGCTGGGGCAGCGGTACGTCGACGCGCTCAGCCCGATGGTGTGGGGCGCGTCCGAGCGCGACGACTTCGTCACCGACCTGCAGGCGATGCGTCGCCGGGTGGAGTCGATGGTGCCCCCGGAACTGCGCGAGCGGGAGATCAAGCTCGGTCGTGGCAGCCTGCGCGACGTCGAGTTCGCCGTCCAGCTGCTGCAGTTGGTGCACGGCCGCGCCGACGAGTCGCTGCACGTCAAGAGCACCGTGGAGGCGCTGACCGCGCTCGCGGCCGGCGGCTACGTGGGCCGCGACGACGCCGCGAACCTCACCGCCTCCTACGAGTTCCTGCGGCTGATCGAGCACCGGCTGCAGCTGCAGCGGCTCAAGCGCACGCACACCCTGCCGCCGGCGGACGACGAGGAGGCGCTGCGCTGGCTGGCCCGTGCGGCGCACATGCGTCCCGACGGTCGCACCGACGCGCTCGGGGTGCTGGCCGCGGAGGTCAAGCGCAATTCGCACCGGATCCGCCGGTTGCACGCCAAGCTGTTCTACCGTCCGCTGCTGGAATCGGTTGCGCGCCTGGACAAGGACGCGATCCGGCTGAGCCCGGACGCGGCGATCCGGCAGCTGGCGGCGCTGGGCTACACCGCCCCGGAGAATGCGCTCGGACACCTCAAGGCGTTGACGGTCGGGGCCTCCCGCAAGGGTCGCATCCAGGCGTTGCTGCTGCCGACCCTGCTCGAATGGCTCAGTGACACACCGGATCCCGACGGCGGTCTGCTGGCCTACCGGCGACTGTCCGAGGCGATGACGGATCAGGACTGGTACCTGCGGGTGCTGCGCGACGAGGGCGCGGTGGCGCAGCGGCTGATGATCGTGCTGGGCTCCTCGGCCTACATCCCGGACCTGCTGATCAAGGCCCCGGACGTGCTGCGGCAGTTCGCGGACGGCCCGAACGGTCCGCGTCTGCTCGACAGCGACCCGGACGAGGTGGCCCGGGGAATCCTGTCCTCGTCCGCCCGTTACGACGACCCGGGGCGGGCCGTGGCCGCGGCCCGGTCGCTGCGCCGGCACGAGCTGGCACGGGTGGCCTCCGCCGACGTGCTGGGGATGCTCGACGTGCCGCAGGTGTGCCGGGCGCTGTCCTCGGTGTGGTCCGCGGTGTTCGGCGCGGCGCTGGCCGCGGTGGTCCGGGCCAGCGAGGCCGAGCGCGGCGCCCCGGCTCCGGCGTCGTTCGCGGTGATCGGGATGGGCCGGCTCGGCGGCGGCGAACTCGGCTACGGCTCCGACGCCGACGTGCTGTTCGTCTGCGATCCGAACCCCGGCGAGGACGAGATGCTCGCGGTCAAGTGGGCCAACGGCATCGCCGACCGGGTGCGCAAGCTGCTCGGCGCACCCAGCACCGACCCGCCGCTCGAGGTGGACACCGGGCTCCGGCCGGAGGGCCGCAACGGCCCGATGGTGCGGACCCTCGCCTCGTACGAGGCGTACTACCGGCAGTGGGCGCAGGCCTGGGAGATTCAGGCGCTGCTGCGCGCGCACACGGTCGCCGGCGACGCCGACCTGGGGCTGCGGTTCCTGCGGATGATCGACGCGACCCGGTACCCCGAGGGCGGCGTCTCGGAGACCGCGGTCCGGGAGATCCGCCGGATCAAGGCCCGGGTGGACTCGGAGCGACTGCCCCGCGGCGCCGACCCGGCCACCCACACCAAGCTCGGCCGCGGCGGTCTGGCCGACGTCGAGTGGACCGTCCAGCTGATCCAGCTCCGGCACGCCCACGACGTGCCGTCGCTGCACAACACCTCGACCCTCGAGACGTTGGACGCGATCGGTGCCGCCGAGTTGATGAGCGAGTCCGACGTGGAGTTGCTCCGCGAGGCCTGGCTGACCGCCACCAAGGCGCGCAACGCGCTCGTGCTGGTGCGCGGAAAGCCGTCCGATCAGCTGCCGGGCCACGGCCGGCTGCTGTCCGCGGTCGCGCAGGTGGCCGGCTGGGACGGCGACGACGCGGGGGAGTTCCTCGACAACTACCTGCGCGTCACGCGTCGGGCGAAGGCCGTGGTGGAGCGCACCTTCGGCGCCTGACCTGCGTAAACGGTGCTGCCGCGGTCCCGGGGTCGACGACCTCCGGGGCCGCGGCGCGTTTCGTCGAACACCAGAAACAGGTATGCCCCCGGGTAGTTCGACCGTGCCGGGTAACTGCACCCACCAGGCAATCTGTCATTCATCACAGCGGCCCCCGCAGAAGCGTTGGCCGAACCGGATGAATGGAGAACGGTTTCGTGGCAAATCACAAGTCTGCGCGGGGTAGTCGGTTGGCCGGATCGGTCCGAGGTGTTCTGGTCGCCGGAGCGGTCGCCGCGGGAGCGGTGGTCCTGACCGCCACCCCCGCCCTGGCGCAGCCGATCAACATCCCCGGTATCGGCGCCATCGAGATTCCGGGCCAGCTGCCCGCCGCGCCGCAGTCGCCCTCGGCGCCGTCCGTGGCCCCCGCGCCGCTCGCGTCCTCGCACGGCACCCAGGCGTTGCGGGCAGCCGAGTCCAAGCTCGGGTCCCCGTATGTGTGGGGCGCGACCGGACCGAACTCGTTCGACTGCTCGGGGCTGGTCCAGTGGGCGTACAAGCAGGTGGGCATCTCGGTTCCGCGGACCACCTACGACCAGGCGAACGCCGGGTCCCCGGTGTCCAAGAATGCCCTGCAGCCCGGTGACGTCGTGCTCTTCAACGGCGCGGAGCACGTCGGGATCTACCAGGGCAACGGCCGGGTGGTGCACGCCCCCACCGAGGGCCAGCCGGTCAAGAGCACGCCGGTGGACGCGATGCCGTTCTACTCGGCGCGCCGGTTCTGAGACCTGCTCAGTTCGAGATCGCGAGCTGAGGTGTTGTCCCACCTCGGCAGCGCGCAGAGGAACCCGGTGTTCACCGGTGCCGGTTCGTTCTGGGCTGCAGGCAGATTGGACAGGTGGACCCGCTCGGACGCGGGCCGCACGATCGCGCCGGAGGCCACCGGCCCGCACGGCCGCCGCGACGGCACCGACCCGCCGGTCGAACTGCGGTCGCGACCGGCCACGCGGCAGCGGGACTCGACCCGCCGATCAGCGCTCCTCAGGGGGGAGCCAGGACTTCCCGATGATGCCGGCCGCCGATGATGTCACCGATCCCGTGCCAAACCTCAACAGGAGGTCGAGGACGTTCCCCGGGCTGCCCAGGCTGCCGATCCTGCTGCTCGAGAACGCCGGGTCCGCGTCCAGATCCACGATTTCGTCAAACGGGGCGATGAGGTCAGTCCGTCCGTCGGCGTCATCGCACCAGACCACGACCATGTAGCTGCCGTTCGGCATCCGCGGCGTGGAATATTGGCCATCGCCCGGATTTGTCCGGAGGTAAATGAGGCCGCCGGTATCCGACTCTGCTCCGGGGACCATGTTCGGGACGATGTTCGTCACGCCGACTCCACAGCTGGCCAGGGTCGGCGAGCCCACTCCCGAGACCTTGACGGTGATCACGTTGTCGTTGGTCGTCACGGCGGCGGTGCCGGTGACGGCGGCCGAACCGATGGCGGGGGTCGCGAGCACCGCCAGGGCGGCCAGGCCGGCGACGGCGCCCATACGGGCGATGCTCTTACTGAATCTCAACACGTGTGCCCATTTCTTCGATGACGGTGTTCGTTCGGGACGGTGCGCGTACGCGCAGGCCATCAGCCACAACCGGGTGACCCGGAACCAAAGTTGTTGTGGTGGTGATACCAGCCCGCGGCCTTCGTGGTGCGGAACTTCCATGAAAGGCGCTGGGGGATCAGGGTTCTGATCAGCGGGTCCTCGTCGCGGGGGTCTACCCGGGACCTGAGCCTGCGACGACCCGGACACGTCGAAGCGAATGTTCCCGCCGAACAACTTTGTGCGACAGCCGAGTTGACCATCGGCACGGGGCTGGCGACACGGGTCTGGTTTCGGGCACGAGAGTGATCACACCGCACCCCGCTGCGGTTGTCCCCGGTGAGAACTACCGGGATCCGGCGGGTCGGTACCCGGTGGTCTTCACTGATTCGTCGCGTTTGTCCGGGCGTCGGCGGATAACATCTGCCGCTATGGGCAGTGCCACCCGGATTCGCGGTGAGGTTCGGCGCGACGCTGTGATCGTCGGCAGGGCGCGTCACCTCGCCGATCTCGCCGCGTGTGCTCGCCGAGCGCGCGCCGGCGAGGGCCAGGTGGTGGTGCTCGAGGGGGAGTCCGGCTTCGGAAAGACCGCGCTTGTGCATGCGTTTCTCGCCGGCGAGTCCGGCTGGATCACCGCGGCCGCGGTGGCAGACGACGGCGAGTGTGCGGTCACCTACGGGGTGATCGAGCAGATCGCCGACGAACTCGCGCACGCGGGCGCCGCCGACGCCGCCGATGTCGACGTGCGGGACATCGGGATTCGCCAGGTCGCGGCGTCCGTGGTCGCCGCTCTGGACGCGGCCGGCGGCCCGGTGTGCATCGTCGTCGACGACGCGCAGTGGGTGGACGATGACTCGGCCGGCGTGCTCATGCTGATGGCGCACGCCGTTCGGCACCGCGCCGTGCTGCTGGTGATCTCTGCACGACGCGACGCATCCCCGCTGCTCAACCGGGTGCGCCGCCTTGCGTCCGGTCCGGGTCGCGGGGCCGTCGTACAGGTCGGCGCGCTGTCGCCCCACGAGGTGCGGGAACTGGTGGAGGTCTCGCTCGACACGGACTACTCGCTGCGCTCGGCGACCACGTTGGCGGCATACACCCAGGGCTGTCCGCTGGACATCCATGCCGCTGTCAAGGCGTGTGGTGGAGATCCGGCACGCGCACACGATCAGCTGATGCGATACGTACCCGACTTGGTCGAATCGCTGAGGGCGGTCTTGTCGCAGGTCACGGACTCCTGCCGTCGGGGAGTCGAGGTGATGGCGGTGCTCGACGCGCCGACGTCGGTCGCCGATCTCGACGCCGTGGCGGTGCGGCTCGGTGGCCTCGTCGACGTGCCCGCCGCGATGGAAGTCCACCTGCTGGAGATCGAGAACGCGCGGGGCGCGCTGACCGTGCGGCCCCTGCACGCCAGAGTGCGCGACGCGGTACTGGCATCGATGGACCGCGATGCGATCCGGAGGGTGCACGCGTCGATCGCCGACGTCGCGATCGGTCCCCGAGCGCTGTTGCACCGGGCCGCCGCACGCGCCGGCGGGAGCGAAGAGCTGGCTGCTCACCTGGAGGAACAGGCGTCGGGCGCGCGTGCGCACGGAGACCTCGACCGTGCGGTCGAGTACGGGCTGTGGGCCGTACGGCTGACCACGGATCCCGGTGCGTATCCACGTCGGCTGGTGGCCTGCGCCGCGAGTTCCGTTGCCGGACGGCACCTGCGGGTGTTCGACGAGCTGGTGGAGGGCCTCGAGTCGTTGGCTCCGGCCCCCGACCGTGACCTGCTGCTCGCGTTTTCACAGCTCAGGCGTGGTGACAACGCCGCCGCGCGCGAGCGTGCCGCGTCAGCGTTGTCGACGGACCTGCGTGGGGAGCCGGCCTCGACCGCGCTCCGGATCGTCGTCACCTGCGGGCTGGCGTCCGCGCTGGCCGTGGTGGGCGAGATGGGCGAGGTGGCGACCCTCTGCGACGTCCTCGAACGTGACCTCTCGGTGCTCGCCGTGATGCGATCCGCGGACCGCGCCGACGACGGCATTCCCGTCGACCTGCTCGGTCGGGAGGTCGAGCTGTCGGCGCTGCGCAGCGCCGTCGCGCACTACACCGAGGGCATCGCCGTCCATCGGTCGCCGGTGGCGGAACTGCTCGGTGCACTCGCACCGGGGCGCTACGACCGCCGGCACGCGATCGCGCTGGTGACGCGGGGGACGTTGCTGCACAAGGACGGTCAGTTGCACCGGGCGGCGGAGGACCTGACGTCGGGTCTGAGCCTGATCGCCGACGACTCGTCGTGGATCGCGCAGCAGGGCCGCATCGAGCTCGCGATGGTCCAGTTCCGGCTCGGATCGTGGGATGACGCACAGGCCAGCGCCGCCGACGCACTCGACTTCGCACTCGACCTGGGCGACCCGTGGTCGACCGCGGCGGCGTACGCGGTCGCCGCGTTGGTGCCCGTCGGTCGCGGAGACCTCGCGGTCGCCGAGCGCCGGCTCGGGCTCGCGCACGCGGCGTTGTCCCAGTCCGGGACGCTGGTGGCCTATCGCGTGATCGCCCTGGTCGAGATGATGCTCGCCCTCGCCCGCCGCCGACCCGAGCGTGCGCTGACTGCGATGCAGGCGTACCGCGTCCACGCGGATCTCGGCGACCGGGTGGGCAACTGGGATGCCGCCGAGGCCGTGGCGCTCTTGGAGTTGGGGCGCATCGGCGAGGCCGTCGCGGCACTCGACAGGTTCGAGCGCACCGACGCCGAGTACCTGCTGGTCCGCGGTGCGGTGTCGTTCATGGCGGGCGACCGTGACCAGGCCGCGCGCCAGTTGCGCGGCGCGTTGGCGGCGCTGGACGACGACTCGTCGGTGATCGTCAGGGGCGTGACCTGGCACCGGGTCGGGATGTTGCTGGCGGTGGACGGCGAACCGGAGGCCGGCCGGGCGCTGATCCGCCGGGCCCGGGACCTGTACGACCGCCTTGCGGCGGCGACGTGGCTCGCCGAATGCGAGGCGGATCTGCAGGCCCTCGGCGCTGCCCCGAGTACGCCGTCGACCTCGCAGAATGCCTCGTCCGAGACGCCGCTGACCGTGCGGGAGCACCAGATCGCGCTGCTGGTCGGCGACGGCCTGACCAACCGAGAAGTCGCGGAGAGGCTGACCCTGTCGATCCGGACCGTGGACTTCCACCTGCGCAACGTGCTGCACAAATTGGGCTTCGGGTCTCGGCGACGGTTGCGGGCCTGGGTCGCCGCGACGGCGACGTCGACGACGGTGCCGGGCGTGGACCACGACAGCACCTCGGGCGAGCCGCACCGCTCACGCTTCCGCGCACTGGTGTTGGGCGTCGGCGGCGCGAACAAATCTCGTGACGAGAAGTAGCTGCGCACAGCTTTTGAAAATAGTTGTAACGCAGCAGAATTCGTGACTGATCGGTAGCGCGTTCGAGTTTTCTCCCGAAGTGTCGGTCGCAGTGGACTTTTCGATTCCGCTGACAGGACCACCTTCGCTGTGGTGATCATGTTCGCGTCCCCGCCCCCCAGAATCGCTGGAGCGTTGTCGCGCGGGAACTCAAGTCCTACTGAAGAGGAGATCTCTGTGAGGATTGATTCGAATCGGCGAAACATGCACTCGGACACCAGGTCCAGATGGAGACGCCGAGCCCTGGTCACGCCACTTTTCGCGCTGGCGACGATGGCAGGACTGGTGGGGACCTCGGGGGCCGTGCCGGTGGGTGTGCCGGTGCTGCCCGGCGGGGAGATCGTGGGGGCCGGGGACAACACCTACGGGGCGGTGACCCCGCCCGCAGTCCCGGCGGGGCAGACGTTCACCGCGGTGGACACGAGCGGACTGTTCTCGATCGCGCTGACCTCGGACGGGCAGGTCCAGGGGTTCGGCCTGCCCCAACTCGGGATGTTCGCGTTCCCGCCGCTGCCGGCGGGCCAGAAGTACACCGCGATATCGGCGGGCGGTGCATACACCCTGCTCCTCACCTCGGCGGGCCAGATCCTCAGCACGGGTAGCAACGACTGGGGGCAGCGGGTCGCCCCGTCGCTCCCGGCGGGGCAGACGTACAAGGCCATCTCCGCGGGCTTCCGCCATTCGCTCGCGCTGACCTCGGCCGGTCAGGTCGTCGCGTTCGGCAACAACGACAGCGGCCAGGCCGACGTGCCGCCGCCGCCGCCGGGACAGACCTACACGGCGGTCGCGGCGGGCAACTGGCATTCGCTGGCGCTGACCTCGGGCGGTCAGGTGGTTGCCTGGGGTTCGCTGCCGCAGGATCAGCCGGTCCCGGAGGCCCCCGCGGGCCAGACGTACACGGCGATCGACACGGACTCGTTCCACTCGCTCGCCCTGACCTCCGGTGGCCAGGTCGTCGGTTGGGGGTCGAGTAGTACCGGACAGGGGACGTTCCCGGCAGGTCAGACGTACACGGCGATCTCCGCGGGCAGCTTCCATTCGGCGGCGTTGACCGCGACCGGGCAGGTCGTGGCCGTGGGTGAGAACACGAAGGGTCAGCTGGACATCCCGGCTCCGCCGGAGGGTCGCAAGTACACGGCGATCGCCGCCGGCGGCAGCAACACGCTGGCGATTCACGGCCCGGACGCGCCGCCGGACCCCGGAACGGGATCGCTGGACTCGCTGGGTTCGCTGACCGACCTGTTCGGCTCGTTGGGCTGACGGTAGCGACCAGTTTGCGGGCCGGCCGCGGCGACCCTTCGACGCACCAGTCGTCGGAGGGGCCGCGACCGGTTCGCGCTTCGAATCGGGGCCGGCGGCCCTCAGCTCGTCGGGTCCAACGTCACCTTCACCGACACCTGTCCCGCGTCGTTGCGGGTACTGACGGCATGCCCCGGGCGATCGACCCCCGCCCGGGTGACGGTGACCCGGTCACCGGCGCCGAGAAAGTTGCGCCACCAGTTCTTCTTGTCGGGCAGGGCGACCCCGACGACGAGTTCGTTCCCCTTCTGGGTGGGTGTCACCGGCAGGCTGAAGGTCTTGCCGGACCGGCGTCCGGTGTAGGTGATCACGACCATCGATCGGCCGAGGACCTTCGCGAGCGCCGGGATCTTCATGGCCGCGACGACCACCTTGTTCGTTGCGGCAGAAACCTTCTGGAACGTATTCAATCGACTCTCCTTTTGCGGGCGCCGCCCGCGGACCGGGGCAGCAAGTTGCCGCGGGCACCGAGTCTCGCGACAAAATTGGACAGGTTGAGATGTCGAGATGAGTATCGGTCATTTCCCGAATTGTCGAGACGGACTTCGCATCACGGCTTACCTCTCCGTCGGCGACTCCGTGCCGGATCTCCGTGTCGGCTGCACCCGACTCGGGTCGCCCTGGCTGAGCTGCCTCGCCGCGGACTGGTGCCGACGCATGCATCTCCCACTACTTGTTATTGGTTGTCATTTCCATTTAGTGTCTGCGGTGCGGGTCGGGAAGCATTCCGGCACCGCTCCATCAGCACCACCATGTGGAAAGGCCAACAATGGAGTTCGATCAGTTCATCAGCCTGCTCAGCGCCCTGGGAGACTTCGGCGCACTGCTCAGCGGCGCGGGAGACGTCATGAGCGGGTCGGCGTCGCTCGCGGGCAGCGCCGGCGGCGCGCAAGCCTGACGGTCGGCTGGACAGGAGAAGGGGCGCACCCGCAGTCGGCGGGTGCGGCGACTGCGGCATCAGTCGACGGCGGTGACGAAACCCTTGTCCACCAACCACTGTCGGGCCACGTCGGCCGGCTCCTGGCCCTCCACGTCGACGCGCCGGTTCAGCTCGGTGATCTCCTCGTCGGTCAGCTCCGCGGAGATCGGCGCCATCACCTCCGCGACCTGCGGGTGCTCCTGGGCGAAGCCCTCACGCATGATCAGCGCCGGGTTGTACTTCGGGAAGAACGAGCGGTCGTCGTCGAGCAGCACCAGATCCAGCGCGATGATGCGCCCGTCGGTGGTGAACACCTCGCCGAACTTGCACTGGGTGCCGTCCGCGGTGGCCTGATAGATGATGCCCGTCTGCAGGATCTGCTTCTGCGCCTTGGCCGGATCGAAGTCGTACGCCGCGGCCATGCCGGGATAGCCGTCCTGGCGGACGTTGAACTCGGTCTCGACGCAGGTGGTCGCCGCGGCCGGGTCGCGCTTGACCAGATCGGCGTACTCGGACAGCGTCCGCACCCCGGTGGCCTCGGCGGTGGCCCGGCTGGTGGCCAGGGCGTAGGTGTTGTTCATCGGTGCGGGGTCGGTCCACACCAGGCCGTTGCGGGCGAGGTCCTCGTCGCGCACCGCCTCGAACTGCGCGGTGGGGTCGGGGATCGGGTGCTCGTGGCCCAGGTAGTTGATCCAACCGGTGCCGGTGTACTCGTAGGTGACGTCGATCTGGCCGTGGACCTGCGCGTCGCGGGTGCTGTTGGAGCCCTGGATGTTGGTGAGGTCGCGGATGTCCGCGCCCGCCGCGGACAGCGCGAACTCGATCATGTATCCGAGGATGATCTGCTCGGTGAAGTCCTTGGAGCCCACCGTGATCGGCACGCCCTCCAACTCCTCGACCGGGGTGATGGAGCCGGGCCCCACCTTCAGCGGCAGCGCACTGCCGGACTCGAGCCCGCACGAGGCGAGCGCGGCGGCGGTTGCCGCGACCGTCAGATACGTCGCGGTCTTTCGTAACAGGGTGCTCCGCAGGCGGGCCATGTCAGCGCAGCCCCTTCGGGCCGAGGTAGACCTCGGCCAGGGCCCCGAGCCAGTCGACGAGCAGCGCCAGCGAGACCGCGAGGACGGCGCCGACGACCAGGGTCACGTTGTCGCGCAGCTTGTACCCCGTGTCGATGAGGATGCCGAGCCCGCCGGCGCTGACCAGGAAGCACAGCGTCGCGGTGCCGACCGCCAGCACCAGCGAGGTGCGCAGGCCGGCCAGGATGTACGGCACGGCCATCGGGAACTCGACGCGGCGGAGCACCGTGCGCGCGGACATGCCCTGGCCGCGCCCGGCGTCGATCAGCGCGGGATCGACCTGCTGGTAGCCGAGGATCGTGTTGCGCAGCACCGGAAGTAGGGAGTAGAAGGCGATCGGCAGCACCCCGATCCAGAATCCGGTGGTCCGGGTCGCGAGGTAGAACAGCACCAGCAGGCCGATGGCCGGGGCCGCGGCACCGATGTTCGCGATGCCGACGAACACCGGCGCCAGCCGGGTCCAGCCCGGCCGGGTGAGCAGCGTGCCCAGGGGCACCGCCAGCACCAGCACGATCACCACCACGGCCACGGTGATCAGCACGTGCTGCCAGGTCAGGGTCGCCAGATTGGCCACGCTGATGCTGGCCTGCTGGGTGGCGGTCAGGTCGCGACTGAACGCCCACACCAGCACGCCACCGGCCAGGAGGAACACCAGTACCGGCTGGGCGAGCAGGCGCATCCGTTCGGCCCGGCGCTCGGCGGCATGGTCGACGACGGCCGCATCGGTGGCGGCGATGCTCGCACCGTCGGCCGCCTCAGGCGCAGGGCCCAGCGGGAAGGTGTCGGTGCTCACGGGGCCGGCTCCTCGGGAGCCCGGTGCGCCCCACCAGGCTCGTCGACGTCTGTCGGGTCCGGGCCGGACGCGTCGTCGTGGTCGTCCGCGTGCTCGTCCCGCAGCTGTCGCAGCGTGTCGACCAGGGTGTCGATGGTGATGAGGCCCGCGTACTCGCCGTGCATGCCCGTCACCACCGTGGACGCGCTGGACTCGGCGAGCAGGGCTTCGAGGGCATCCTGCAGCGTGGACTGCACCGAGACGATCTCGCCGACCGGATCGCCCACGTCGCGAAGCGAATTCACGGTCGCCAGGTGCGCGGGGGAGACCCAGCGGACGGGGCGGTCGCGGGCGTCGAGGATCAGGCCCCACTGACGCTTGCGGGCGAGCAGGGCCCGGCGCATCTCGTCGACGGAACCGTCCTCGTGGGCGGTCGGGCAGTGGATCAGCCGCACGTCCCGGACCCGGCTGAGCGTCAGCTGCTTGAGGGAGGCGTCGGCCCCGACGAACCCGGCGACCATCTCGTTGGCGGGGTTCGCCAGGATCGCCTCCGGGGTGTCGTACTGCATGATGTGAGACTGGCTGCCCAGCACCGCAATCCGGTCGCCGAGCTTGACTGCCTCGTTGAAGTCGTGGGTGACGAAGACGATGGTCTTGCCGAGCTCGGACTGCAGCCGCATCAACTCGTCCTGCAACAGGCCCCGGGTGATCGGGTCCACGGCGCCGAACGGCTCGTCCATCAGCAGCACCGGCGGGTCCGCCGCCAGCGCGCGGGCAACCCCGACGCGCTGCTGCTGGCCGCCGGAGAGTTGGCGCGGGAAGCGATCCCGGTAGGTGTCGGGGTCGAGGCCGACGAGGTCGAGCATCTCGTCGGTCCGTTCGGCGATGTGCTTGCGGTCCCACCCCATCAGCCCGGGCACGGTCGCGACGTTCTTGGCGACCGTCAGGTGCGGGAACAGGCCCGCCTGCTGGATGGAGTAGCCGATGCCGCGGCGCAGTTGGTCGGGGTCGATCGACAGCGCGTCCTGGCCGCCGATGGTGATCCGTCCCGACGATGGTTCGATCAGCCGGTTGATCATCCGCATGGTGGTGGTCTTCCCACATCCGGAGGGCCCGACGAACACCACCGTCTCGCCGGCGGGGATGGTCATCGAGACGTGGTCGACCGCGGCCTCGGCCTGGCCGGGGTAGCGCTTGACCACGTCGTCGAGGACGATCTCGACCCCGTGCGTGCTGCTGTGCTGCGCGGCGGTGTCGTCGCGCGATGCGGTGTCGGTCAACGGATCCCCCTCGAGGTGGTGAGTCGGCCGAGCAGGACGTAGAGCGCGTCCAGGATCAGGGCCAGGATGACGATGAGCACGGTCCCGGTCAGGGCCTGGGGCACCGCGGTCGGGCTGCCCACCCGGGAGAGGCCGGAGAAGATCAGGTTGCCCAGGCCGGGACCCTTGGCGTAGGCGGCGATGGCGAGGATGCCCATCAGCATCTGGGTACTGACCCGCATGCCCGCGAGGATGGCGGGCCACGCGAGCGGCAACTCGATCCGGCCGAGCACGCGGAGCCGGTTCATGCCGACGCCCCGGGCGGCGTCGGTGACGGCGGGGTCGACGGAGGCCAGGCCAATGATCGTGTTCCGGATGATCGGCAGCAGTCCGTAGAGGACCAGCGCGGTGACGGTCGGACGCACGCCGAGGCCGAGGATCGGGATGAGCAGGCCCAGCAGGGCGAACGAGGGCACAGTGAGGATGGTGCTCGCCAGGCCGGTGGCGACGGCGGAACCGATTGGGCTGCGGTACACCAGGATTCCGATGCCGACGGCGATGATCGTCGCGATCACGACTGACTGCACCACCGCACTGACGTGGAGGTACGAGTCGGTGAGCAGCTGGCTGCGGCGCGCGGACATGAAGTCCCACCAGGCCTGGAAGTCCACCCCCGGCACCCCGTTCCGTTCCGGCGAAGTTGTTCCCGGTGCCGGCAGGCGCCTCGCGGAAAATGCGATCTCCGAGCCGCCGGCAGGTTTGCGTTCTGCCCCCACCATGCTCCGACGCCGTATCCGGCGCAATCAACTCGCCAATCCTGGCGTGTCGGATCCGGAGTTTCGCCGGGGCGATGAGCGGGCGCTTCTCGGCTCGGTGCGGCGCGGGGCTCAACCGGACGTCGGCGGAGTCAGGGGGCCGTCGACGACTTCGGCGGCGATGTCGTGGAGCGGTCGACCATGGGTGCGGGCGTAGCGGCGGAGCGCGTCGAATGCCACCGCCGGGGTGCATCCGGCGCGTTCGGCGAGCATTCCCTTGGCCTGTTCGATGACGATCCGGCTCCTCAGCGCGTGCTGCAGTTGAGCAGCTTCCGTCTGTGCGCCCCGCACGGTGCGCTCGTGCAGCAGGCCGATGGTGGCGATGTTCGCGAGCGCACGGCTCATGTCGACGTCCTCCGCGGAGAGGGTGTCGGCGGCGGTGCAGAACATGTTCAGCGACCCGAGCGCCTGGCTTCTCAGCTGCAACGGAACGGCATGGACAGCCCCGAAGCCGACCTCCCCGGACAGGTGCTGAAACCGTGGCCAGCGTGCCCGGGCAGCGTCCCGGTCGAGGTTGACGACGGGGCGTCCCATGGTGAAACAGTCGTAGCAGGGACCACAGGCGTCCGCCACCTCCAACTGTTCGAGGGTGTGTGCCGACTCGGTGGTGGACGCCTCCGAGGCCAGGTGTCCGCGCTCATCTGTCAGCAGGATGCCGGCAGCGTCAATCGCAACCAACTCCACGGTCCGCTCGGTGAGGGTGCGCAGAAAGCCGACGGTGTTGAAGCCGGGTACCACGGTGTCCGCCAATTCCGCGAACACCTGGACAAGTCGATGTTGGGTACTCATGGTTTTCGGATCTCTCTGGCCGCGTGTCGCGGTCGCCGGTTCCAGGCTAGCCGCGCCAGTCGTTGTTGGCACGGAGCGCCTCGGTCGGTTGCCGCGCGTCGAGTCCCCTGACAAAATGGGTGAGCGGCCACCATGTGGCCCGCGACGTCAAAGGCGTCGTTCACCACCCCGGACCCGGTGGCGCGGTCGGCATGTACGTGCGGGGAGACTCCACCGCTGCTCGGATGTGGACACTCGCCGGACAGGTCGGCATCATCGTGCGTCGACGGCCTGTCCCTCGGACGTGCCGCCTACCGAGCCAATGCGCCCGTGCATTCATCGCGGGCCGGCTACCCCACCGCGACAGCCAGGTCGCGACGAGGACATGACCAGATTGCACTCCGATGGACGAGCAAGCGGCGCCGACGGCACCCGGATCCGGGACTTCTTCCACAGAAGTTGCTTCCCTGGAGCCATTTCCGCTGTCGTCGGCGCAGTACGAGGTCTGGCTCGCGCAGCAACTTGCCCCGCACCTTCCCCGCTGCATCGCCCAGTTCGTGGAGTTCCACGGAGACCTCGATCTCGACCTGTTCCGGTGGGCGGCCGTCACCGCCGGGCGCGAGGTTCAGTGGGCCTTCCTCCGACTGATCGAGGTCGACGGGGAGCCCAGGCAAGTTGTTGACCCGTCGTTGGACAACTCGTTGGGGTTCATTGATTTTCGTAGCGAGAGCGATCCGATGGCAGCCGCTGTTGCATGGATGCGCGAGGACTGGTCGAGTCCGGTGGATCCGATGCACGACCTTCTGGTGGTGTCGTCGATATTGCGGGTCGGCGACGCACAGTACCTGTGGTACGGCCGTGCCCACCACGTCGCGTTGGACGGGTATGCCGCGATGACGATGGTCAACCGGATCGCGGCCCTGTACTCGGCTGCGGCGGCGGGCAGGGATCCGGAACCCAGCAGGGCTGCCGATCTGCGGACACTGTACGAACTTGATTGCCGGTACCGGGCCTCCGGCCGGTACGAGGCGGACCGTGCGTTCTGGGGCGAGCGGCTCGCGGAACTGTCGGAGGCCGCGACTCTGGCCGACCGGCACGCCACTGCGGCGGCCCGCGACATGCTGGTGACCACGTCACTCGCAGAGGACACGGTCGCTCGGCTGGAGGACTCCGAGGGTCGGGCGAGCGGAACGTCCGCCGCGGTGATCATCGCGGCGTTCGCCTGCTACCTCTCGCGGATGACGGGTCGGCAGGACGTCCGCGTGGATGTCCCGGTGTCCGGGCGGACCACTGCGGTGCTGCGCCGTTCGGGTGGCATGTTGGTCAACGTCGCGCCGCTCCGGATTCGGGTCCGTCCCGGCGACACCGTGGGTGATCTGGTCGAACGGGTAGGTCTGGAACTGATGGGCGCGTTGCGGCACCAGCGCGGCGATCTCGCGGAGATGGCGCGCGGGGCGAGCGTCGGTGCCGAGGCTCACCAGACAGCCGGGCCGATGGTCAACGTGATGCTCTTTCGCCAGGAGCTCAGATTCGGTTCGGTGACCGGCGAATTTCATGTGCTCACCTCCGGTCCGGTCGAGGACCTGCTGATCAACGTCTACCAGAGCGGTACACCCGCAAAGACGTTCGTCGAGTTTCGCGGAAATCCGCGCCGGTACCGCATCGACGAGTTGAAGCTCCATCACGAGCGGTTCGTCGGTCTGATCGAGGAGTTCGTGGCGTCCGGACCGGAGTCACCGACAGCGACGATCCACCGTGACAGCGCCAGGGAAGGGGAGCGCCGGCTGGAGGCAACGCGGGACCTGGACTACTGGCGACGCACGCTGGAAGGATTGCCGGTACTGCTCGGGCTGCCGACGGATCGGCCGCGGCCGAAACAGCGCCGTTCGGAGTCCGGAAGCCTGCGGTGCGCAATCGGTGCGGAACTGCATCGAAAGCTGCGGCAGTGCGCTCGCGAGCACGACTCGACAATGTTCACGACGATGCACGCGGGGCTGGCGGCCCTGCTGGCCCGGGTGAGTGGCTCCGGCGACATCGCGGTGGGTGCGCCGATCACCCGACGGGGCGAGGCAGCGCTGGGCGACGGGGCGGGCGCGTTCGTCGATGCCGTGGTGTTGCGGACCCGCGTGGATCCGGGACTCCCGTTTGCGGACCTGCTGGACCGGGTGAAGCAGTGTCAACTCGACGCATTCGCGCACACGAGGGTGTCGTTCGACCGGGTGGTCGAGGCGCTCGCCCCGGACCGCTCGACGGCCTGCCCGCCGCTCGTCCAGGTGGTCCTTGGTCCCGATCGTACCGAGCGGACCGCGGTCGCCGGCGTATCTGTCACGGCAGCCGACACCTGCTGTCCCGAGCACTGCGATCTGGAGATGACCGTAGGCGAGAGCTTCACCGACTCCGGTCGACCGTCGGGACTGTCGGTCGACATCACATTCGCCACCGATCTGTTCGACTCGGCGACAGTGCAGGCATTCGCGGATCGGCTGGTGCGCATTCTCGAGCATGCGGCAGCAGATCCGTCGGCCCCGGTCGGCGACATCGATGTGCTTGCACTCGGGGAGCGCGAGCAGTTGGCGCCGGCGACCGGGTTGGCGGCGTTGCCCGCGACGACGTTGCCGGGGCTGTTGGCGGCGTCGGTGGTCATGGACCCGAACGCGGTCGCGGCGGTGTACGGCGACAGGAGTTGGACGTACGGCGAGCTCGACAGCTGGTCGAACCGATTGGCACGCTGGCTGATCGGTCATGACGTGGGGCCGGAGAAGTGTGTGGCGGTGGGACTGCCGCGTTCGCTCGAGTCGGTCCTGGCGGTGTGGGCCGTCACCAAGACCGGTGCGGCCTTCGTTCCGCTGGATCCGGGGTATCCGTCGGCTCGGCTCGAGCACATGCTTGCCGATTCGGGCGCCGTCCTGGGGCTGACGAGCGAGGATGCGTCGAGCGAGCTGCCCCGGACCGTGCCGTGGCTGGCGCTCGACGACGAAGCGGTCGAGGCGGAGGTGGCGGGTTCTCCCGCGACGGCGGTGACCGACGGGGATCGGACCTCGGCACTGGCACCTGACCATCCGGCCTATGTGATCTACACATCCGGGTCGACGGGGGCTCCGAAGGGCGTGGTGGTGCCGCATCGGGGGTTGGCGGACCTGGCGGCCGAACAGCGCGACCGATTCGCGACGGGGCCCGGTGCGCGGGTGCTGTACTTCGCATCCCCGAGTTTCGACGCGTCGGTGTTCGAGCTGGTGTGGGCGTTCGCGTCGGGTGGGCGGCTGGTGATCACGCCACCGGCGGTGTACGGCGGTGGCGACCTGGCGGTGCTGCTCGACAGTGCCCGCGTCACCCATGCGGTTCTGACTCCGTCGGCACTGGCGTCGGTCG
This sequence comes from Rhodococcus sp. P4_C10, assembly GCF_056402135.1. Classification (NCBI taxonomy): domain Bacteria; kingdom Bacillati; phylum Actinomycetota; class Actinomycetes; order Mycobacteriales; family Nocardiaceae; genus Rhodococcus; species Rhodococcus sp. P4_C10. The sequence continues at coordinate 41,899 of NZ_JBFUHZ010000049.1, forward strand.
ACCCCGCGGGCCACGGTTCGTTGCGGTGTCTCGTCGTTGCGGGTGAGGCGTGCTCTCGGGAGTTGGTGGCGCGGTGGGCGCCGGGGCGGACGATGTTCGACGCATACGGCCCGACGGAGTCGACAATCATGGCGAATCTCGGAGTGGTCAGGTCGGCGGGGGAGCCGGTGACGATCGGCGGCCCGATCCGAGGTTTCGAGGAGTTGGTGCTCGACACGCGGCTGCGGCCGGTGCCGGTCGGTGTGGCGGGGGAGTTGTACCTGGCCGGTGCGGGTCTGGCGCGTGGGTACCGAAATCAGGCCGGTCAGACCGCCGCTCGATTCGTCGCCGATCCGTTCGGCACACCGGGACAACGCCTGTACCGCACCGGGGACGTGGTGAGGTGGCGGCACGATCGGGACACGGGCCTGGAGCTCGAGTACGTGGGCCGGACCGACTTCCAGGTCAAGATTCGTGGCTTCAGGATCGAGCCCGGCGAGGTCGATGCGGCTCTGACGGCCCACCCGTTCGTGAGATTCGCCGCGACACTCAGTCGTGCCGGACCGACGGGCGACCCGGTCCTGGTGTCCTACGTGCTCCCCGCCGGTGAGCACCTCCCCGACCCTGCCGAGCTGATGGCCCGGGTTCGTGCGGCGGTGCCGGAATACATGGTGCCGGCGGCAATCACGATGCTCGACCACCTTCCGCTGACGCTGGTCGGCAAGCTGGATCGTGCCGCACTGCCCGCACCGGACTTCGGGACGTCGGGCGCGGAGTCCCGGCCGCCGCGAACGCCGACCGAGGAGGCGCTCGCAGTCGCCTTCACCGAGGTGCTCGGGTTCGATCACCTCGGTGGCGATGCCGACTTCTTCGATCTCGGCGGAAACTCCCTTGTCGCGACCAAGGTGGTGGCGCGGATCAACTCAGCGCTGGATCGGAGCATCGATGTCCGGGACCTGTTCGAGGCGCCCACCGTGTCCGCGCTTGCGGCCCGGATCGACGGCAGTGACGCACGATCGTCGGCCCGACCGGCACTGGTTTCAGGTAGCCGGCCCAAGAGTGTTCCGATATCCCTTGCGCAGCAGCGTATGTGGATCGTCAACCAACTGGATACGTCGTCGCCTGCCTACAACATTCCCATCGCACTCCGGTTGTCGGGCGACTTGGACATCGATGCCCTGCGGTTGGGGCTTGCCGACGTCGTGGACCGGCATGCCACGCTTCGGACCGTCTACCCCGAGTCCGCGGACGGTCCCCGCCAGGTGGTGGTACCGACTGCACAAGTGCATCCTGACCTCACGCCGGTGTCCGTGTCCGGCGAGGTGGCGCTGCGTGCGCACCTCGCGCGGTGCGCCGCCGCCGGGTTCGATGTCACCGACGAGATGCCCATGCGGACAACACTGTGTCGGATCGGACCGGATCGGCATGTGCTGGTGATCGTGGTGCACCACATCGCGGCGGACGGCTCGTCGATGGCGCCGCTCGCCCGGGACCTGGCGGTCGCATACACCGCCCGCCTGCGCGGGCGGGCACCGGACTGGCCACCACCGGCAGTGCACTACGCCGACTACACCCTGTGGCAGCGTCGCATGCTCGGCAGCGAGTCCGACCCCGATTCGCTGGTCGCACGCGAGTTGGTCTACTGGCGGCGGGCGCTGTCGGGGATGCCGATGTCCGACGAGTTGCCGACGGACCGACCGCGCCCGGTGCGGCGGTCGGGGCAGGGGAAGGAAGTGCATTTCGAGATCGGTGCGCGCTTGCACTACCGGCTGCGAGACCTTGCGCGCGAACATCGTTCAACCATGTTCATGGTCATGCATGCGGCGCTGGCCGTGCTGCTCAGCAGGTTGAGTGGGAGCGCAGACATTGCGGTAGGTACGCCGACGGCGGGGCGCGGCGAGGCTGCACTCGACGACGTGGTGGGAATGTTCGTCAACACCGTCGTGCTGCGGACGCAGGTGAAGTCCGGGTGTTCGTTCGCCGACCTGCTCGGTCAGGTACGGGAGGGTGATCTCGGTGCCTTCGCTCACGCACAGATACCGTTCGAGCGGGTGGTGGAGGACATCGATCCCGCGCGGTCGACGGCGTATTCAACGCTCTTCCAAGTGATGCTGGAGTTCCGGAACACTGAGTTGCCAAGCCTGGCACTGCCGAGGCTGACGGTCGAGCCTGTCGATGTCGATCTCGAGGTTGCCCGTTACGACCTGCATCTGAGCCTCGCCGAGGAGTTCGGCACCGGCGATGGCGCTCCCCTCGGGATGTCGGCGTCTTTTGGCTTCGCTGCCGACATTTTCGACTCGGACACGGTGCAACGCTTCGCGGACCGATTCGTCCGCATTCTCGAGGAAGTCGTCGCCTCGCCTTCGACCAGAGTCGGCGACATCGCCTGGCTTTCCCCGGCGGAACTCCGCGAGTTGGCGTCGGTGTCGGGTGGGTCGAGTGTGTCGGGGAGGGTGTTGCCGGAGTTGTTGTCTGCGTCGGCGGTGCGGGATCCGGCGGCTGTCGCGGTGGTGGGTGGGGGTCGGCGGTGGACGTACGGGGAGCTCGACGAGCAGTCGAATCGGTGGGCGCGAGTGCTGATCGGTCGGGGCGTGGGTCCCGAATCGGCGGTGGCGGTGGTGTTGGCGCGGTCGTTCGAGTCGGTGTTGGCGGTGTGGGCGGTGGCGAAGTCGGGGGCGGCGTTCCTGCCGGTGGATCCGCTGTATCCGTCCGCTCGGGTGGCGCACATGCTGACGGATTCGGCTGTGGCGGTGGGTGTCACGGTAGCTCAGTGGCGGGATCGGTTGCCGGGGTCGGTGGACTGGGTGGTGCTGGACGATCTGGTGCTCGAGGTGGGGTTGGCCGGTGTGGCGGCATCGCCGGTCGTCGGCGAGGAAAGGACGTCCGCCCTGGTGATCGATCATCCGGCGTATGTGATTTACACGTCGGGGTCGACGGGTGTGCCGAAGGGTGTGGTGGTGACGCATCGAGGGTTGGCGAATCTGGTGGCTGAGCAGGTTTCTCGGTTCGGGTTGGGTTCGGATGCGCGGGTGTTGCATGGTGCGTCGCCGAGTTTCGATGCGGCGGTGCTGGAACAACTGTGGGCGTTCGGCTCCGGTGGGCGGCTGGTGGTGGTGCCGTCGACGGGGTTCGGTGGTGGCGAGTTGGTGCAGATCCTGGTGCGGGAGAGGGTGACTCATGCCGCGCTGACGCCGACGCTGTTGGGGACGATGGATCCGGCCGGACTCGACGATCTCCGTACCGTCGTGGTCGGTGGTGAGCGGTGTCCGCCGGAGCTGGTGGCGCGGTGGGCGCCCGGCCGGCGGATGTTCAACACCTACGGTCCGGCCGAGACGACAATCCAGTCGAATGTGAGTGCCCGCATGATGGTTGCGGAGCGGGTGACGATCGGCGGTCCGATCCGTGGCTTCGAGGAGCGTGTGCTCGACAGCAGGTTGCGGCCGGTACCCGTCGGTGTGGTGGGGGAGCTGTGTCTGGCGGGTCCGGCGTTGGCGCGTGGTTATCGAAACCGGTCGGGACTGACGGCGGCGCGGTTCGTTGCGGATCCGTTCACGCGGTCGGGTCGGCGGATGTATCGGACGGGGGATCTGGTTCGGTGGTTGCGGCGTCCGGACGGGCGTCTGACGCTCGACTACGTCGGTCGTTCGGATCTGCAGGTGAAGGTTCGTGGTTTCCGGATCGAGTTGGGTGAGGTCGAGTCGGCGCTGTCGGCTTGTGCGGGGGTGGCGCGGGCGGTTGCGACCGTGCTCGAGGACGACGGCGCAGGCTGTCGGTTGATCGGATACGCGGTGCCTGAACCGGGCGTGGAGTTGGACGCGGCCGCGATTCTCGCTTTCGCAGGCGAACGGTTGGCCCCGCACATGGTTCCTGCAGTGGTGATGTTCCTCGATACCGTGCCACTCACGCCAAACGGCAAGCTGGACCGCGCGGCGTTGCCCGTGCCGGACTTCGCTGCGGGAAGGACTGACTTCCGGGCACCGAGAACCGAGATCGAGAAGGTGCTCACGGGACTGTTCGAGGAGGTGCTCGGCGTCGACGAGGTGGGCGTGGAGGATTCGTTCTTCGCCCTCGGCGGCGACAGCATCATGTCGATCCAGCTGGCGGCCCGGGCGAAGTCGGCGGGAGTGGTGTTCTCTCCGCGGGACGTCTTCGAACGCAGGTCGGTGGCGAGGCTGGCGGAGGTTGCCGTCCTCGGGCACGATGGCTCGACGCAGGTGCTCGAGGAGCTTGCCGGCGGCGGTGTCGGGGAGATCCCGTTGACGCCGGTTCTGCGGTGGCTGCTGGAACGCGGAAAGTCCGGGTTCGGCCGTTTCTCCCAGGCCGTCATTCTGAATCTGCCGGCAGGCATCGGCGCGGACGGCCTGATGAACACAGTGCAAGCGGTGCTCGACCACCATGACATGTTGCGCGCACGGTTGCACTCGGGTGCCGACGGGGTGTGGGCGTGGGAGGCGTTGCCGCGCCGTGCAATTCCTGCCGACAGGCTGATTCGTCGGGTGCCCTTCGACGCGCGGGCGGGACCCGCGGTGTTCCACGAGCTGGCGGCGTCGGAGTTGGACGCTGCGGCGGATCGGCTCGACCCGGCGGCAGGGATCGTGATGCAGGTGGTCTGGTTCGATCCGGTGGACGAGGCGGAGCGGGGCCGAGTCCTGGTGGTGGTCCATCATTCGGCGGTCGACGGGGTGTCGTGGCGGGTTCTGGTGCCGGAGCTGGCGGACGCCTGGTCGCGGATCGTGGCTGGGGTACAGCCGGAACTTGCGCCGGTGGGAACGTCGATGCGCAGATGGGCGTACGGGCTGGCCGAGGCGGCTCACCTGCCGGAGAGGACTGCGGAACTCGATCTGTGGCGGGCGATGGCTGCCGGGGACGAGCCGGTGATCGGATCCCGGCCCCTCGACCCTGCGATCGACGTGGTTGCCACCACCCGGACCGTGGAGGTCGACGTACCGCCAGACGTGACCGAGGCTCTGCTGACCACAGTCCCGGAGGCGTTTCACGGCGGGGTGGGCGACGGGTTGCTGGCGGCGTTGGCGATCGCGGTGACGAAGTGGAGGGCGGAGCATGGAGCTGTTGCTGTCGATTTGCTTCCCGACGACCCGGTGATCACGCTCGAGGGGCACGGACGAGAGGAGAGCGTGGTCGCCGGCTCGGATCTGACCCGCACGGTCGGTTGGTTCTCTACGAGTTTTCCTCTGCGCCTGGATCTCTCGGGCATCGATCTCGACGACGCGTGCGCCGGTGGGCCGGCGGCCGGGGCGGTGGTCAAGTCCGTCAAGGAACAGCTCCTCGCCGTCCCGGACCACGGTATCGGCTACGGAATGCTGCGCTATCTCAACGAGGACACCGGATCGGTGCTGCGGGACCTACCGGCGCCGCAGATCGCGTTCAACTACCTCGGCAGGGTGAACGGCGGGATTGCCGACGGCGGGCGTGGGGCCGGTTGGGTCCCGGTCGACGATGTCGGTGACCTGACCGGTGCGCAGAATCCGGACATGCCGGTGCCGACGGTGCTCGACATCAACGCCTTCACTCTCGACGACGGAGGTCGGCCGATGCTGCGGGCGATCTGGTCCTTCCCCAGCGCGGTACTCACCGCCCGTGAGGTGAGTGTGCCGGCACAGTTGTGGCGCGACGCGCTGGTTGCGCTGGTTGCGTATGTTGCGACACCGGGGACGGGTGGACGGACCCCGTCGGATCTTGACTTGGTCACGCTCGGGCAGGCGGAGATCGAGCGGCTCGAGGACCGGTATCCGAACATGACGGACGTGTGGCCGCTCTCGCCACTGCAGGAGGGGTTGCTGTTCCACGCGTCGGTGTCCGAGGAGTCGGCGGACGCCTACGTGGTGCAGCTGGTCCTCGAGTTGCGTGGGGACGTCGATCCGGCGCGCCTGCGCCGCGCCGGGCAGGCGTTGCTGGATCGGCATCCGAACCTGCGGACCGCGTTTGTCCCCGACACCGCCGCGGGGCCGGTACAGGTGGTCCTGGACCGCGTCGAGGCGCAGTGGTCGGAGGTCGATCTCTCCCGGCAGGACGAACGCACGCGCCGGGTCGAGCTGGGCCGGATGCTGCCCGCGGACCGGGCGACCCGGTTCGACCCGGCCAAGGCTCCGCTGCTCCGCTGGACGCTGGTCACCACCGGACCCGAGCGCTACCGGCTGGTGCTGACCAATCATCACCTGCTACTCGACGGTTGGTCGACGCCGCTGCTCTTGCGCGAACTGTTGCTGCTCTATCGCGCTGACGCAGAGGCGGCGGTGTTGGCGAGGGTGTACCCGCACCGGGACTACCTGGCATGGATAGACCGGCAGGACGCCGACCGGTCACTCGGCGAGTGGGCTCGCGCATTCGCCGGCGCCGACGAGCCGACGTTGGTGGCGCCGGCCGATCCCGGCCGCGAGTACTCCGAATCGCGGGACGTGCGTGGCGGCTTGACCGAGGAACAGACCGCGGCCCTCTCCTCACTCGCGCGCTCCCGCGGAATCACCCTCAACACCGTGATCCAAGCGGCGTGGGCGATCGTGTTGGGCGAGTTGACGTCTCGGGAGGACGTGACGTTCGGTACCACGGTCTCCGGGCGTCCCCCGCAGGTAACGGGCGTCGAGTCGATGATCGGACTGTTCGTCAACACTCTGCCCGTCCGGGTCCGGCTCGACACCGCGGAGAGCCTGGGGCAACTGCTCGACCGGACCCAGGCGGCGCAGGCCGCGCTGCTCGATCACCACCACGTGCGTCTGGCAGACATCCAGCGGGTGGCGGGGCCGGGGGCGGTGTTCGACACCATGGCGGTGTTCGAGTCCTACCCGGTCGACCGGGGCGGGCTCACCGCGGAGACCGACGTCGCCGGCATGCGGGTGGTCGACGTGAGCGGGACCGACGCCTCGCACTACCCGATAGGCCTGGTTGCGGACGTGGACACGCGACTGCACCTGCGAATCACGTACCGGCCCGAACTCTTCGACCACGACACGATGGAGGCGACCCTGCAGCGGGTCCTGCGCGTGATTGACGCCGTGGTCGCCGACCCGGACGTGCCGCTGGCCCGGCTGGATCTGCTCTCCCCGGAGGAGCTCCGCGAGTTGGTGCCGGTGTCGGGTGGGCCGGCCGTTTCGGGGCGGGTGTTGCCGGAGTTGTTGGCGGCGTCGGCGGCGCGGGATCCGAGTGCGGTCGCGGTGGTGTGCGGGGGTCGGGGTTGGACCTACGGGGAGCTCGACGAGCGGTCGAGTCGGTTGGCGCGGTTGTTGATCGGTCGGGGAGTCGGTCCGGAATCGTGTGTGGCGGTGGCGGTGGGGCGGTCGTTCGAGTCGGTGTTGGCGGTGTGGGCGGTGGCGAAGTCGGGGGCGGCGTTCGTGCCGGTGGATCCGTTGTATCCGGCGGCTCGTGTCGGGCACATGTTGTCGGATTCGGCGGTAGTGGTGGGTGTCACGCTGTCGCTGTGGCGGGACCGGTTGCCGGGGTCGGTGGGGTGGCTCGCGCTGGACGATCCGACGGTCCGTGCAGAGCTGGTGCGGGAATCGGCACTACCGGTGAGTGACACCGAGCGGACGGCGAGCCTCGACGTCGATCATCCGGCGTATGTGATCTACACGTCGGGGTCGACGGGGGTGCCGAAGGGTGTGGTGGTCACGCATCGGGGGTTGGCGAATCTGGTGGCGGAGCAGGGTGTTCGGTTCGGGTTGGGTCCGGATGCGCGGGTGTTGCATGTTGCGTCGCCGAGTTTCGACGCCGCGGTGCTGGAACAATTGTGGGCGTTCGGGTCCGGTGGGCGGTTGGTAGTGGTGCCGCCGGCGGTGTTCGGCGGTGCAGAGTTGGCGGGGATCCTGCAGCGGGAGAGGGTCACTTATGCCGCACTGACACCCGCAGCACTGGGAACCGTTGACCCGGAGGGGCTCGACGATCTCCGGACCGTGGTGGTCGGTGGTGAGCGGTGTCCGCCGGAGCTGGTGAGGCGGTGGGCGCCGGGCCGGCGGATGTTCAACACCTACGGTCCGGCCGAGACGACAATCCAGTCGAACGCCAGTGCCCGCATGATGGTGGCGGACGGGGTGACGATCGGCGGTCCGATCCGTGGGATCGAGGAGTGTGTGCTCGACGGCCGGTTGCGGCCGGTGCCGGTCGGGGTGGTGGGGGAGTTGTATCTGGCAGGCCCAGCCCTGGCACGTGGCTATCAAAACCGGACGGGCTTGACGGCGTCGCGGTTCGTCGCGGATCCGTTTGCGTGTTCGGGACGGCGGATGTATCGGACCGGTGACCTCGTGCGGTGGCAGCGGCTACCGGACCGCAGCCTGACACTCGACTACGTCGGTCGCTCCGACCTGCAGGTGAAGGTTCGTGGGTTCCGGGTCGAGTTGGGTGAGGTCGAGTCGGCGCTGCTTGCCTGCCCTGGGGTGGTGCGGGCGGCGGCCGCGGTCCGTGGCGATGGTGCCGGGGGCGATCGGTTGGTCGGGTATGTGGTGCCCGAGGTCGGTGTGGATCTCGACGTCCGTGAGGTTCTCGCGTTCATGGGGCAGCGGCTGGCGTCGTACCTGGTACCTGCGGCGGTGGTGGTGCTCGAGGCGCTGCCGGTGACGGTGAACGGCAAGCTCGACCGTGCCGCGTTGCCGGCACCGGACTTCGCTGTCGGCAGGGCAGGATTCCGGGCGCCGAGAGAGGGCAGTGAATCCACCGTGGCCGCTGCATTCGCGGCCGAACTCGGTGTGGCGAGGGTCGGTGCGGACGACAACTTCTTCGCCCTCGGCGGCAACTCATTGAGGGCCACCGGGTTGGCCGCGCGGCTGCGGGAATCGATCTCCGCGCAGGTACCGGTCGAGTGGATCTTCACGCATTCGACGCCCGCGTCGTTGGCACACCGGATCGAGACGCGCGAGGCCGAGACCGTCGAGAACGACGGCGTCGGTTCCGCGGTCGCGGTGCTACTTCCGCTGCGTGCCACCGGCAGTCGGAACCCTCTGTTCTGCGTGCATCCCGCCATCGGGCTCGCCTGGTGTTTCAGCGGTTTGGTGCAGTACGTCGACAACGACCGACCGATCTACGGAATCAATTCACCCGCGCTGACCGATCCCGATGTCCGTTTCGGCTCGCTCGAGGAGCTTGCACACCGTTACGTCCGGGAGATCCGGTCGGTGCAGCCACACGGGCCCTATCACCTGCTCGGGTACTCGCTCGGGGGCCAGATCGCCCACGCGATGGCGGTCCAGCTTCGTCGTGATGGTGACGACGTGTCCACCCTTGCGATGATGGACAGCCGCCTTCCGTCCGGGGCCGAGCCCGACGGTGAGATGCCCACGGTCGCAAAGCTGGTCGCCGAGTTCGGCGCGGTGGGGTTGGTCGGCGCGGGGGATCCGGCCATGACGACGGAGCAGGCCGCACGACTGCTGGGTGCGAAGGGTGGACTTTTTGCGTCACTGACTCCGGCCCACCTCGACACCCTCTACCGGGAGTACCGAGATCTCGTCCATCGTGCGCACGCCCACCGGCCGTCGACCCTGGAGGGTGCCGAGGTCGTGTACTTCAGTGCGGCGACAGGTTCCATCGACGATCACGATCACGGGCTCGACCCCCGGACCGGCGCAGCGAGCTGGAAGGACTACATCATCGGTGAAATACACGAGTACCGAATCCCTACCAGTCACGAGCAAATGACGACCCCGCAAGGCCTTTCGGTCGTGGGGCCGCTCCTCAACCGGCACTTGAATCTGGTCGACCGCGAGCGTGTGGCACCCGAGTAGAGCAAGGAGGAGAAATGACCGCGTTTCAACTCGAGAAGCTATTTGGCAGGGGCGCGGTCGTGGGCTCCGAGCACCGGTACTCGGAGCTGCTGCGCGGTTGGGCTTGCGGCTACCTGATTCAACCGCATCCAGATCTCGGCAGATCGGGTCCGGTCTGCCCGTTCACCCATCCGTCGATCTCGCGAGGACTGTTCTGGGTCGGATTCATCGATGGCTGCGACGTCGGTCTTCCGCAGATGACGGAGGCGGTCGACGAGATATTCAGTGCTTTTCCCGCGTTGCCACCGACTGACGGCGACGATGCGCTCCTGAAGGCAGTGCTCCTCGTGTTCCCCGACGTCTTGGACTACTCACTGATCGAGGAGGCGCAACGCGAAGGCAAGTCCAAGTTCGTCCAGGAAGGACTCATGCTCGGCCAGTTCTATCCGGGATGCACCACGCCCGGGCTACGGAACAAGGCGTTCCCGGCACTGGACGCACCGCTCCCCATTCTTGCGGTGCGCAACATGGTCGGCTCCGATTTTCCGTTCCTGGCGCAGCGGAGCGAGTGGGTCGACGCCTACCTGAAGAAGTTTGCGCACCAGATCCCAGGTCCGGTCAGGAGTCGCATCACCGAGAAGGTGGTCGGGGAATTCGCCGTGGACAGGAGTCCGGACCGGTAGACAGGACGATTCGGGTGTGGTGGGGCACGGATCTGGACACGTACGGGCATCTGCGGCCCGACGCAGACGAGTCCACCCGCTCTGCGATCGGTGCTGTGATCGCTGAACGAATGGACTCGTCTGGGGCTACTGCGTACTGACTGCGTACCGGGGCGGGTTCTGAATCGCTCCGATGCTGGTCAGCGGCCTAGCTGGCTCACACGTCGTAGTAGAGCTCGAACTCGTACGGGTGCGGGCGCAGGTTGACCGGGGCGATCTCCTGCTCGCGCTTGATCGAGATCCAGGTCTCGATCAGGTCGGTGGTGAACACGCCACCCTCGGTGAGGTACTCGTGGTCCTGCTCGAGGCGGTCGATGACCGTCGACAGGTTGGTGGGGGCCTGCGGGATGTTGCGGGCCTCCTCCGGCGGGAGCTCGTAGAGGTCCTTGTCGACCGGCGCCATCGGCTCGATCTTGTTCTTGATGCCGTCCAGGCCGGCCATCATCTGCGCGGCGAAGTTCAGGTACGGGTTGCCCGAGGAGTCCGGTGCGCGGAACTCGATGCGCTTGGCCTTCGGGTTGTTGCCGGTGATCGGGATACGCACGGCCGCGGAGCGGTTGCGCTGGCTGTACACCAGGTTGATGGGGGCCTCGTAGCCCGGCACCAGGCGGTGGTACGAGTTGACCGTCGGGTTGGTGAACGCCAGCAGCGACGGCGCGTGGTGCAGGATGCCGCCGATGTAGTGGCGCGCCATGTCGGACAGGCCCGCGTAGCCGGACTCGTCGTGGAAGAGCGGCTTGCCGTCCTTCCACAGCGACTGGTGCACGTGCATGCCCGAGCCGTTGTCACCGAAGAGCGGCTTCGGCATGAAGGTCGCGGACTTGCCGTGCTGCCAGGCGGTGTTCTTGACGATGTACTTGAACAGCTGCAGGTCGTCGGCCGCGGCGAGCAGCGTGCCGAACTTGTAGTTGATCTCCTGCTGGCCGCCGGTGCCGACCTCGTGGTGGCCGCGCTCGAGCTCGAAGCCCGCGTTCTGCAGGTTGGTCGAGATCGCGTCGCGCAGGTCGACGTAGTGGTCGTACGGGGCGACGGGGAAGTAGCCGCCCTTGGCGCGGACCTTGTAGCCGAGGTTCGGGCTGCCGTCGGGGTTGCGGTCGGCGCCGGTGTTCCAGGCGCCGGAGACGGAGTCCAGCTCGTAGAACGCGTGGTTCATGCCCGAGTCGTAGCGGACCGAGTCGAAGATGTAGAACTCGGCCTCGGCGCCGAAGAACGCGGTGTCGGCGATGCCGGTGCTGGCCAGGTACTCCTCGGCCTTGCGGGCGACGTTACGCGGGTCGCGGCTGTAGGCCTCCCGGGTGAACGGGTCGTGCACGAAGAAGTCGATGTTCAGCGTCTTCGCGGCGCGGAACTGGTCGACCCGCGCGGTGCTGACGTCGGGCAGCAGCATCATGTCCGACTCGTGGATCGACTGGAATCCACGCACCGAGGAGCCGTCGAACGCCAGGCCGTCCTCGAAGACGTCCTTGTTGAACGCGCTGGCCGGGATGGAGAAGTGCTGCTGAACGCCCGGCAGATCGGTGAAGCGAATGTCGACGTACTCGATGTTCTCGTCGGCAATGAACTTGATGACCTCTTCGGCCGTGCTGAACGCCACGCTTGTGCTCCTTCAGTTGGGTCCCAGCCAGTGTTGATTGCGGCGGGTTTGCGTCGAGGGTGACGGTAGGGAACCGGTGTTGCCCAACAATCAAGGTTATGTTTCGCCAGTGTTACACGTCGCGTATTACGACGCAGGTCACATCCGCGAGGGCGTGTCGGTGAGCTCGGCGGATCCCGCCTATCCTTGAGGTCATGTCACGCATGACCGGATCCTGGCTCTCTGGCCCCTCTGCGGCCCTCCCCAAGGGTGCGGACGGCACCGAGGACCGCTACCGCGGCGAACGGCTCGGCCTGCCCGAGTCCGGTCCCGGGTCCCTGGTGAGCACGTCCCGACGGCTCGGGGCGTTCATGGTGGACTGGCTCATGGGCGGCGGCGTCGCGCTGCTGATCCTCGGCGGCGACCTGTACTCCGGCATGCTGGGCACCGTCATCCTGGGGGTGTGGTTCGTCGTCGGCGTCGTGACGGTGACGCTGTTCTCCTTCACCCCCGGCCAGTTCGTGGTCGGCCTGCAGGTGGCCCGGGTGGACGCGGCGGTGCCCGTCGGCATCGTGCGGGCCCTGGCCCGGCAGGTTCTGCTGGTGTTCGTGGTGCCCGCGCTGATCACCGACACCGACGGCCGCGGCATGCACGACCGCGCCACCGGTACCGCGCTCGTGCGCTCCCGGTAGTCGCACGGCGTCAGACCCGGAACGAACGAAGGGCACCTGCGCGGACGGAGCGAATCTGTCCGGGCAGGTGCCCTTCGTCTGTGCGGCGAGCCGGGAACGGGCTCGGCTCACCGGCGGCTCAGCGTCGACGCATGGTGCGCTGGACGCTCTTCATCTTGGCGCCTGCGGGCATCGGACCCTTCGGCATCGCGGGACCGCTGCGCTTGCCCAGTGCCGAGAGGCGCGACTCGATGGTGTCCATCCGCTTGGTGTCGATGTTCTTGGGCAGCTTGGACAGGTACTTCTGCAGCTGCGAGAGGGGGACCTGGCCCTCGTCGTTGCCGATGACGATCTCGTAGATCGGGGTGTCGCCGACGAGTCGCGCGGTCTTCTTCTTCTCCTGCGCGAGCAGGGTCTTCACCCGCTGCGGCGCACCCTCGCCGACCAGGATGACGCCGGGACGCCCGAGAACCCGGTGCACCGCGTCGAGCTGGGTGGTGCCCGCGATCGCATTGCTGACCCGCCAGGAGCCCTGCAGGTTGTCCAGCGCCCACGCCGCCGCGCCCGCCTGGCCGTCCGCCTTGCGGTAGACGCTCTTCTGCACCCGCCGGCCGAAGATCACGAACGCGAGCAGCGCGCCGAGCATGATGCCGATCGGCAGCAGGAACCACTGGACGTTGAAGATCAGTCCGACCAGGAAGAACGCCACGGCCAGCCCGATCACCGAGCCGATCATCAGCGGCAGGAGGAGCTTGTCCTCCTTGCGCTGCATCTGGAACGCCTGCCAGAGCTGGCTCCTGCGCTCCTTCGATGCCTGCTTACGGACCGCTTTCGCGGCCGCCTTCGCCTCTTTGGTGGGTTTGCCCTTGCCGTTCGCCATAGCTCACAGGATACGTCCCTGGCGAGGCGTCGAGCGCACCCGTCCGGTGGTCGAGCCCCGGTGGCCTGCCCGCGGTGGTGCGGTCAGGCTCGAGCCGCGAGGCGCTCCATCAGGGAACTGGCCTCCTGCGAGGCGCTGCCGCCCTCCGCGAGGTGGGCCTGGCCCTCGGGCAGCGCGCGCCCGTGGTGCGCCATCGCCTGCGCGTAGAGGCGGCCGGCCCGGTACGAGGAACGGACCAACGGCCCCGCCATCACGCCGGCGAAGCCGAGCTCGGTGGCGAACTCGGAGTGGTCGACGAACTCCTCCGGCTTGACCCAGCGCTCGACGGGATGGTGCCGCGGCGACGGGCGCAGGTACTGGGTGATGGTGATGATGTCGCAGCCGGCCTCGTGCAGGTCCACCATCGCCTGCTGGACCTCTTCGGGGGTCTCGCCCATGCCGAGGATCAGGTTGGACTTGGTGACCAGGCCGAAGTCGCGGGCGGCGGTGAGCACACCGAGCGAACGCTCGTACCGGAACGCCGGCCGGATCCGCTTGAAGATCCGCGGCACCGTCTCGAGGTTGTGCGCGAGCACCTCGGGGCGCGACTCGAAGACCTCGGCGAGCAGGTCCGGCTTGCCGTTGAAGTCGGGGACCAGGTTCTCCACGCCGGTGCCCGGGTTGAGCTCGTGGATCTGGCGGACGGTCTCCGCGTAGAGCCACGCGCCGCCGTCGGGCAGGTCGTCGCGGGCGACGCCGGTGATGGTCGAGTACCGCAGACCCATCGACTGCACCGACTCGGCCACCCGGCGCGGCTCGTCCCGGTCGAGGTCGGTGGGCTTGCCGGTGTCGATCTGGCAGAAGTCGCAGCGACGGGTGCACTGCTCGCCGCCGATGAGGAAGGTGGCCTCGCGGTCTTCCCAGCATTCGTAGATGTTGGGGCAGCCGGCCTCTTCGCAGACGGTGTGCAGGCCCTCGCTCTTGACCAGCGACTTGAGCTCGGTGTACTCCGGGCCCATCTTCGCGCGGGTCTTGATCCAGTTGGGCTTGCGCTCAATGGGGGTCTCCGCGTTTCGGATCTCGATACGGAGCAGTTTGCGTCCTTCTGGGGCCACAGTCACGGGACCGATGGTACGCCCGCCGATTCCGTCGCAGCCGACCGGGAGAGCCCCGTTCAGCCGAAGCGGTGGGTGGTGAACTCCGGCGTCGTGACGGGCCGCGCGGTGCCGGCCTGCGCGGGCCGCGCGGCCGCCGCCGCGGCGTCGAAGGTGACCCGCTCGATGTCGTGCTCGGCGACGGGGAGGGTGCCGTCCAGTGCGGCGGCGACGGCGGCGGTGACGGCCGGGGTGACCGACTCCACTGTGACCTCGCGGCCCAGTTCCCGGGTCAGCGAGGTGACGCCGGCGTCGGTGATCCCGCACGGGATGATCTCGTCGAAGGCGTCGAGCACGGCGTTGCAGTTGAGCGCGAAGCCGTGCAGGGCGACGCCGCGCTGCACCCGGACCCCGATCGCGGCGATCTTGCGCTCGGGCAGCCAGGTGCCGTCGGTGAGGGCGGCCGGCAGCCACACCCCGGAGCGGCCATCGACGCGGCCGCAGTCGACGCCGAGGTCACCGCACACCGAGATCAGTGCCTGCTCGAGGCGTCGCACGTAGTTCACCACGTCCACCGGCTCGGCCAGCTTGACGATCGGGTAGCCGACCAGCTGGCCGGGACCGTGCCAGGTGAGCTTTCCGCCGCGGTCGACGTCGATCACCGGGGTGCCGTCGGTGGGCCGGTCCTCCGGCGCGGTCCGGCGTCCCGCGGTGTACACGGACGGGTGCTCGAGCAGGAGCATGGTGTCGCGCCCGCGGTCCTGGGCGCGCTCGTCGGCCAGCTCCCGCTGCATCTCCCACGCGGCCAGGTAGTCCACGCTGCCGAGGTTCCGGACCTCGAGGGGTTCTGCGCTGAATCGGGCGGAGATCGTGCGACTGCTCATCGACCACACGTTACGCCCGCGGGCGGGCCCGCCGCGTACCCGGTCGAGGTCGCCTGCGGCGGAGATCCTCAGGAGCGCTCCGGTGCCACGGCGGCCGCGAGCGCCTCGCCGATGGTGGTGTGGCGGAAGGCGTAACCGGCGTCCTCGAGGACCGTCGGCAGCACGCGTTGGCCGGTCAGGACGGCCTCGTCGGCGAACTCCCCGACCAGGGCCGAGACGGCGAACCCGGGCACCACCCAGGGGGTCGGCCGGTGCAGCGCGCGGCCGAGTGCGGCGGTGAAGGAGGCATTGGTGACGGGGGAGGGCCCGGTCAGGTTCACCGGGCCGTCGACAGAGTCGGTGCGCAGCACGAACTTGACCGCCTCGACCTCGTCCTCGAGCGAGATCCACGACAGGTACTGACGGCCGTTGCCGAGTCGACCGCCCAGCCCGTAGGCGAAGAGGGGGCGGAGCTTGCCGAGCAGTCCGCCGTGCCGCGCGACCACCGTGCCGCTGCGCAGCAGGACCGTGCGGGCCCCACCCGCGCGGGCCGGTCCGGTCGCCCGTTCCCAGTCCCGGCACAGGTCGGCGAGGAAGCCGGACCCGGGCGGCGCCGTCTCGTCGACGGCGCGGTCGCCGGTGTCGCCGTAGTAGCCGACGGCGCTGGCGTTGAGCAGGGTCGGCACGCCGGCCTCGGCGGCCGCGGACGCGAGCACGTCGGTGGCGGTGAGGCGGCTGTCGCGCAGGTGCTGTTTGTACGCGCTCGTCCAGCGGTGGTCGCCGATGCCGGCTCCGCACAGGTTCACCACCGCGTCGACGCCGTTGAAGGCGCCCGGCGCGATCGCGCCGTCCGGCGGGGACCAGCGGTACTCGTCCGGGCCCGCGGTTGGGCGCCGGACCAGGCGTCGGATGTCGTGCCCGTCGGCGCGCAGTGCGGCCACCAGGGCGGTGCCGACGAGTCCGGACGAGCCGGCGATGATCACGCGCATGGGTACTGCCTCCTTCACGTCGTCGGGGGCACCATCAGTATCGATGGTGCCCCCGACGGACAGCGTGTGCGGCCTACCTGCAGACCGCTGAGCGGTGCGACCTGGAGACCGCTGAGCGAAGCGACCTAGAGACCCAGGTCTGCCTCGAAGGAGGCCTCCTCCAGCCGCTGCTTGATCGTGGTGAGGAACCGACCCGCGTCGGCGCCGTCGACCAGGCGGTGGTCGTAGGTCAGCGGCAGGTAGCACATCGACCGGACGCCGATGGACTCGTTGCCGGTCTCGTCGGTGACCACCACCGGACGCTTGACGATCGCGCCCGTGCCCAGCATCGCGGCCTGCGGCGGGACCAGGATCGGGGTGTCGAAGAGCGCGCCCTGGCTGCCGATGTTGGTGATCGTGAAGGTGCCACCGGACAGCTCGTCCGGCTTGAGCCCACCGGAGCGGGCACGCTTGGCGATGTCCGCGATGGCGCGGGCCAGACCGGCCAGCGACAGGTCGCCGGCGTTGTGGATCACCGGGGAGAGCAGGCCCTGCTCGGTGTCCACGGCGATGCCCAGGTGCTCGGCCGCGTGGTAGGTGATCTCCTTGGCGTCCTCGTTGTAGCTGGCGTTGACGTTCGGGTGGGCCCCGAGCGCCTCGACCACGGCCTTGGCGAAGAACGGCAGGAAGGTCAGGTTCACGCCCTCGCGCTCGGCGAACCCGGCCTTGGCCTGGGCGCGCAGGGCGGCGATCTTCGTGACGTCGACCTCGAAGGTCTGGGTCAGCTGCGCGGTGGTCTGCAGCGACTCCCGGGTCTTGACCGCCGTGATCTGGCGGATCCGGTTGACCTTCTGGGTGGTGCCGCGCAGGTTCGCGAGCTCCGGGCGGACGCCGGCGGCCGGTGTGGCCGGAGCAGCAGCGGCGGCCGGGGCGGCGGCAGCCGGGGCCTTCTTGGCCTCGGCCGCGGCGAGCACGTCCTGCTTGCGGATGCGGCCGCCGACGCCGGTGCCGGTCACGGTGGACAGGTCGACGTTGTTCTCGGTCGCGAGCTTGCGGACCAGCGGGGTGACGTACGGGGTGGCGTCGCCGCTCGGTGCGGGTGTGGCCGGAGCGGCGGCCGGGGCCGGAGCCGGGGCAGCAGCCGGGGCCGCGGGTGCGGGCGCCGGGGCAGCGGCCGGGGCGGGGG
>NZ_JBFUHZ010000050.1:0-62231 GCF_056402135.1 Rhodococcus sp. P4_C10
CCGCGGCCGCGGACACCTCGACAACGCTCGTGGCCCGATGGAAGGTGGGGAACGCCCGCACGTCACGGTCACCATCGACGTCGACGCACTCAAGGACGCGGTGGCGGCGACGGCGCCCACCCCCGCGACCGGTGCCTGGGTGGGGAACGGCTGGGACTACCACTCCGACAACGCAACCGGACCCGTCGGCGAGCACGAGGGTTGCACCAGCCCCGCCGGTTTCAGGCCACCCCGCCGGTACCGCCGCAGAAGGCACGCCAGCATGCCCTGGGCAGGCCCCATCTCCGCCGCCGTCGCCGCCCGCATCTCCTGCGACGCGCAGGTCACCGCGATCTTCGTCGACCGGGGCGGCAACCCTCTCGACGTGGGCCGCACCACCCGCGTCATCTCCCCGAAACTACGGAAGGCGTTGGTGGCCAGGGACTGCGGCTGCGCGTTCCCCGGCTGCGGCCGACCTGCGGCGTGGACCGACGCCCACCACATCCGCCACTGGTCCGACGGCGGCCCCACCGCGCTGGCGAACCTGGTGCTGCTCTGCAAGAAGCACCACACGATCATCCACAGGAACCACTGGTCCGTGCAGATCGAATCGGACGGGTTCCCGTCGTTCATCCCGCCGGCCTGGGTGGACCCGTTGCGAAGACCACGGCCGGCTCACAACCGGCGCGCGATCCACGGGGCCTGATCCAAGGCCCGAATACTCACCCACAACCGGACCGGTTGCGGCCGAGACGCACACGGCTGCAACCGGTCTGCGCTGTGTGACAGGCCGACTGTCAACCGCCCTGAACCGACTCCAGCCCAAACGCGATGACCCGCTCCGGGTGGATGCGGATGAGCTCCGGCGACATGCCCGGCGCCCACGGCGCCACCTCGGTCAACGCCTCCGCCCGACCGCGGATCTCCACGCACCGCACCACCCACGGCTGGACCGAGGCCAGGTCGTCCACCACGAAAGCGGCCCGGTCGTTGGTCGCGAGGTTCCGGAACTTCTTGCTGGCGCCCAGATTCCGGCCACCGATGTCGATGGTGCCGAGTTCTGCGTTGTAACGGAACCCGACCGGACTGTTCTGCGGCGCGCCACGTGGGTTGACCGTCGCCAGCCTGCCGAGCCGCTGGGTACCGAGGTAGGCGATCTGGTCCGCGCTGAGTGTTGCCGAGGCTTCTGTCATGACCATCTCCCGTCGCTGAGTCCACGCAGCCGTCACGCTAGGACCTCGACCTCGGTTCAGGTCAAGCCCGCGGCGCCCGCATCTCCCGTCGGCACAGTTCCCCGAAGACCCCCGCCGCCACCACGAAGAACACCAGCCCCACGAGTGGTCCCAGGAACACCCCGGCGACGACGGCCGTCACCGCGAACAACGCGACCTGCACGTACAGCCTGGCCGGATTCGGCAGTCGGCGGCCTGACGTCGGCGCCATCCACACCGCCCAGACGGCCGCCGCAACCACCGGCATGGCCACCGCAAATATCACCTTCCCGAGCAGCGAATCCGTCGACGCGGCGCCGGCCAGCGCCAGCAACACCAGCATCGACAGCTCGCACAGGAAGGAGACGACCTCGAGCGGGCCGACCCGCGGCACCGCGGTGGCATCGCGCACCTCGTGCGCCCCGCTCACTGCTCGGCCATTCCCACGTTGACGACGACCTTCCCGAAGTTGCGGCCCGCGAGCATCCCGATGAACGCCTCGGGCGCATTCTCCAGGCCGTCCACGATGTCCTCGCGGTACTGCACCCGCCCCTGGTGGATCCACTCGGACATCTCGCCGATGAAGTCGGCGTACATCGCGCCGACGAACTCGCTCTGGATGAACCCCCGCAGGGTGAGGCTCTTGGTGAGGATGTGACTCATCAGCGCGGGCGCCCGGTCCGGCCCCTCCGGCCGCGTGGTCAGGTTGTACTGCGACACCAGCCCACACACCGGCACCCGGGCGTAGGTGTTGAGCCGCGGCAGCACCGCGTCCCACACCGCCCCGCCGACATTCTCGAAGTACACGTCGATGCCGTCCGGGACGGCGGCGGCCAACTGGTCGACGAAGTCCGGCGCACGGTGGTCGACGGCCGCGTCGAAGCCCAGTTCCGCCAGGTACGCACACTTCTCCGGCCCACCGGCGATCCCGACGGCCCGGGCGCCCTTGATCTTCGCGATCTGGCCGACCGCGGAACCCACCGGCCCGGTCGCGGCGGCCACCACCACCGTCTCGCCCGGCTGCGGCTTACCGATCGCCAGCAGACCGGCATAGGCGGTGAAACCCGGCATCCCCAGCACCCCGAGCGCCATCCGCGGCGGCCCCAGTCGCGGGTCCAGCTTGCGGACGTGGTGGGCGTCCGCGGCCGCGTACTCCTGCCATCCCGAGAACGCCAGCACGACGTCGCCCTTGGCGAATCCCGGTTCCCTGGACTCGATCACGTCGCACACGGTGCCGCCGACCATCACGTCACCCACCGCCATCGGCGCGGCGTAGGACTTCGCATCGCTCATCCGGCCGCGCATGTACGGGTCCAGCGAGAGATACCTGGTCTTGAGCAGCAACTGCCCGTCGCCGATCGACGGGATCGGTGCCGACTCGATCCGGAAGTCGGACCTCTGCGGCTCCCCTACGGGACGTGACGCGAGCACGATACGGGTGTTCTCGGCAGGCAGGGTCATGCTTCCTGAGGCTAGTCCCGTCGGACGCGAAATGCGCTGCACACGCACCGGCGCTCCATGCTTCAGCCCAGCAGCTTCTTCTGCACCTTGCCCATCGCGTTGCGCGGCAGCGAGTCCACCACCCGCACCTCGCGGGGCCGCTTGTGCGCCGACAGTTCACCGGCCACGTGCGCGATCAGCGCGTCCGGGTCGACGCCCTCGCCCACCACGTACGCCACCAGCCGCTGCCCCAGGTCGGCGTCGGGCAACCCGACCACCGCCACCTCGCGCACCGTCGGGTGCCCGAGCAGCGAGGTCTCCACCTCGCCCGCCCCGATCCGGTAGCCCCCGGACTTGATCAGGTCGGTCGACTCCCGGCCGACGATCCGGTGGAACCCGCCCTCGTCGATCGCCGCCACGTCGCCGGTCTTGAACCAGCCGTCCTCGGTCCAGCACTCGGCGGTGGCGTCGGGCCGGTTCAGGTACCCGTCGAAGAGCATCGGCCCGCGCACCTGCAGACCGCCGATCGACTCGCCGTCGTGCGGCACCGGCGCCCCGTCCTCGTCGACGAGCCGGGTCGTCACCCCCGTCACCGGCAGCCCGACCCAGCCGGGCCGGCGTTCGCCGTCCGCGCGGGTGCTCAGCGTGATCATGGTCTCGCTCATCCCGTAGCGCTCGATCGGCGTCAGACCGGTCAACGCGACCAGTCGCTCGAACACCGGGACCGGCAGCGGGGCACTGCCGGAGACCAGCAACCGCGCGCCGGCGAGGGCCCGGGCCGACTCCTCGTCGCGGGCCACCCGCGACCACACCGTCGGCACCCCGAAGTACATCGACCCGCCGGCCCGCGCGTAGGCCTCGGGTGTGGGGCTGACGGTGTGCACGAGGCGGCTGCCCACCCGCAGCGGACCGAGCAGACCCAGGATCAGCCCGTGCACGTGGAAGAGCGGAAGTCCGTGCACCAGTGTGTCGTTCGAGGTCCACTGCCACGCCTGCGCCAACGCGTCCAGCCCGGCGGCGATCGCCTGGCGGCTCAGCAGCACGCCCTTGGGCGGCCCGGTGGTGCCGGAGGTGTAAAGGACGAAGGCGATCGACGAGGGGCGCGGTTCCGGGTGCCCGTGCCAGTCGCGGGCATTCACCCGCACCGGGATGACCGGCAGGTCACCTGCTCGGGAACTCGGCGCATCGTCACTGCCCTCGGGAGCCTGCCCGAGCCAGGCCTGGGCGCCCGAGTCGGACAGGATGTGTGCGATTTCCGCTGGACCGGAGTCGGGCGGCACCGGTACCACCGTGACCCCCGCGAACAGGCAGCCGACGACCGCGATCACCGTTGCGGCGCTCGGCGTCGCGAGGACGGCGACCCGCTGGGCTCCGGCGATGCGCCGGGCCAGGGCCCCGGCGCCCCCGACGATGTCGCTGCGGGAGAGCACATCGTCGCCGATCCGGACGGCGTCGGGCAGGTCGTCGCCCCGGGCGACGGCGAGGGGGTTCAGTGAACTCAGGAGCACGCCGCCCAGCGTCTCACACCGCGGCGGACGGCCCGTGGACCAGTTCAGCCGTGCGTCACCAGCGAACGCAGGAAGAAGGTGAGGTTGGCGGGCCGTTCGGCGAGACGCCGCATGAAGTAGCCGTACCACTGCGCCCCGTAGGGCACGTACACCCGCACCTGGTCACCCTCGGCCGCCAGCCGTGCCTGCTCGACGTCCCGGATGCCGTAGAGCATCTGGTGCTCGAACTCCGCCGGACCGCGGCCCACCTGCCCCACCAGGTCCTGCGTCTGTTCGATCACCACCGGGTCGTGCGAGGCGACCATCGGGTAGCCCCGGCCCCGCATCAAAATCTCCAGGCACCGCAGGTACGACGCGTCGACCTCCGAGCGGCGTTGGTATGCAACCGATTCCGGCTCGTCGTACGCCCCCTTGCACAGCCTGATCCGCGAGCCCGCCACGGCGAGGTCCCGGCAGTCCCCCTCGGTCCGGCGCAGGTAGGCCTGCAGCACCGCCCCCAGCCAGTGGAAGTCGGCCCGTAGCTCGGTCACCACGGCGAGTGTCGCGTCGGTGGTGGTGTGGTCCTCCGCGTCGACGGTCACCCACACGCCCGCGGCCTGCGCCGCCGTGCACAGCGCGTGGGCGTGCTCGCGTGCCACCCGGAGACCGTCCCGCGGCAGCGCCAGGCCGAGCGCGGACAGCTTCACCGACACCTCCAGGCGGCGGACGCCGCCGACCGTGGCCTCGGGTTGGTCGGCGAGTTCGCTCAGCAGCGCGCGGTACTCGGCGAGCGCCGCGCGGGCCTGCTCCGGCTCGGTGGTGTCCTCCCCCAGGTGGTCGATGCTGATCGACCGGCCCGAGTCGAGGATCGTGCGGGCGGCCGCCAGTGCGGCCGGCCGGTCCTGCCCCGCGACGAACCGGGTGACGATGGACCGGGTGACCGGGGCCCGGGTGATCGCCGACTTCATCCGCGGCGAACGGGCCGCGGCGAGGATCGCCGGCCGCAGCGGGTTGCCCAACGCCCCGGACACGGCGATCAGTCCCGCGGTCCCATGTGCGGGTACCGATAGTCGGTCGGCGGGACGAAGGTCTCCTTGACCGTGCGGGCCGACGTCCAGCGCAGCAGGTTGATCGGCGAGCCGGCCTTGTCGTTGGTGCCCGATGCCCGCGCCCCGCCGAACGGCTGCTGCCCCACCACCGCGCCGGTCGGTTTGTCGTTGACATAGAAGTTTCCCGCCGTGAATCGTAGTGCGGCACCGGCTCTCTCGATCGCCGCCCGGTCGTCGGCGATCACCGAGCCGGTGAGCGCGTACGGGGCGGTGGTGTCGACGATGTCGAGGACCGACTCGAACGCGTCGGGCGCCGAGTCGTCGTAGACGTACAACGAGAGCAGCGGTCCGAAGTACTCGGTGGCGAAGCACTCGTCGCCGGGGTCGTCCGCGAGCAGCACAGTGGGCCTGACGAAGAAGCCCTCGGTGTCGTCGTACTTCCCGCCGACGGCGACACTCACCCCCTCGGCCCCGCGGGCCCGTTCGATGGCGGCGACGTTCTTCTCGTACGCGGCCCGGTCGATCAGGGCGCCGCCGAAGTTCGACAGGTCGGTGACGTCGCCGTAGCTGAGTTGGTCGACCTCGGAGAGGAAGTCGTCACCCATCTCCGCCCACACCGACGCGGGCACGTAGGCCCGCGAGGCAGCGGAACACTTCTGGCCCTGGTACTCGAAGGCGCCGCGTACCAGTGCCGTCCGCAGCACGTCCGGGTTGGCGGACGCGTGCGCCACCACGAAGTTCTTGCCGCCGGTCTCCCCGACGAGTCGCGGGTAGCCGTGGTAGCGGTCGATGTTGGAGGCGACCTCGCGCCACAGGTGCTGGAAGGTCTTCGTCGAACCGGTGAAGTGAACGCCGGCCAACCGCGGATCACCCAGTGCCACATCCGATACCGCGGCGCCGGGGCCGGTCACCAGGTTGATGACACCCGGCGGCAGGCCGGCCTCCTCGAGCAGCCGCATCGTCCAGTAGGCCGCCAGCGTCTGGGTGGTGGACGGCTTCCACACCACGGTGTTGCCCATCAGCGCCGGCGCCGTCGGCAGGTTGCCCGCGATCGCCGAGAAGTTGAACGGGGTGACGGCGTACACGAACCCCTCCAGCGGCCGGTACTCCATCCGGTTCCACACCCCCGGACCCGACATCGGCTGGTCCGCCAGGATCTGCCGGGCGAACTGCACGTTGAACCGCCAGAAGTCGACGAGCTCGCACGGCGCGTCGATCTCCGCCTGCTGCACCGACTTCGACTGTCCGAGCATCGTTGCCGCGGCGATGGTCTCGCGCCACGACCCGGCCAACAGGTCGGCCGCACGCAGCAGCACCGCGGCCCGCTCGTCGAAGGGCAGGTCCCGCCAGGCCGGACCCGCCGCGACCGCGGCCTCCACCGCGGCGTCGGCGTCCTCGTGGGTGGCGGAGGTCAGGGTGCCGAGCACGGCGGAGTGCCGGTGCGGCTGCACCACGTCGATCCAGTCGCCCGAACCCTGCCGGTGGACGCCGCCGATGACGTGCGAGAGCGGTGTCGGTTCGGCGGCCAGGTCCGCGAGCTTCGAGGCCAACCGCGTCCGCTCGGGACTCCCCGGTGCGTAGGAGTGCACCGGCTCGTTGCCCGGACGAGGAACCTGTGTGACGGCATCCATGCTGCCTCCTGCCCACGGTGACGCTCCCGGGACGGTGCCCCGGCAACGAGGTACTCCGCCCCCAGGCTAGCGCAGCGACAGCGCGCAACAGGAAGGACGCGCGCGATCGATGATCATCGATCGCACGGCTCGCCGCGGGTCGCCCACAGGTACAGCCCGGCCTCGGAGTTGTCCACGGTGAACCCGGCGTCCCGCACGGCACCGAGCAGCACCTCACGGCGCATCCGGTACCGCTCACGCTGCTCGTCCTCGTGGTCGTCGTCGCTCAGCGCCGCGGTCATCGCGGCCTGCACGGGCAGCGGCATGATCATGCCGGCGTGCTTGCGTACCTCGAGCAGCTCCGCGACCAGTGCCGGATCGCCGGTGACGAAGCCGGCCCGGTAGCTGGCCAGGTTGGACGTCTTCGACAGCGAGTGCACGGCCAGCAGGCCAGTGTGGTCGCCGTCGCAGACCCGCGGGTCGAGGACGGAGTAGCCCTCCGCCTCCCAGGTCAGCCCGAGGTAGCACTCGTCGGAGACCACGATCGCTCCGCGCTCGCGGGCGAACTCGACCGTCTTGCGCAGGTGGTCGATGCCGAGCACCTTGCCGGTCGGGTTCGACGGCGAGTTCACGAAGATCAGCGCCGGGCTCTCCGGTCCCAGCCGGGTCATCCCGTCGGCACGCAGCACCCGGCAACCGGCCAGCAGACCGCCGACCTCGTAGGTCGGGTACGCGACCTCGGGAATGACGACCAGGTCGTCCGGCCCGAGCCCGAGCAGCCGCGGCAGCCAGGCGATCATCTCCTTGGTGCCGAGCGCAGGCAGCACCGCATCGGGATGCAGTCCGGTGACCCCGTACCGGCGCGCCAGCGCCCCGACCGCGGCAGCCCGCAGCTCGGGGGTGCCGTGCGTCGTCGGGTACCCGGGCACCTCCGACACCGAGGCCAGGGCCTCACGGATCAGCGGCGCGACCGGGTCGACCGGGGTACCGACGGACAGGTTGACGATCCCGTCAGGGTGCGACTCCGCCTTCGCCTTGGCGGCGGCGAGGGAGTCCCAGGGAAAATCGGGCAGAGCATGCGAGACGGCCGAGCGCGGCAATTTAGTCCTCGCCCATGGGCGGAAGTGCCTTGATGAACGGCGGGTCGTAGTCGACCTTGCCCAGCTTGGCGGCGCCGCCCGGCGACCCCAACTCCACGAAGAAGTCGACGTTCGCGCTGACGTAGTCGTTCCACTGGTCCGGGACGTCGTCCTCGTAGAAGATCGCCTCGACGGGGCAGACCGGCTCACAGGCGCCGCAGTCCACGCACTCGTCGGGGTGGATGTAGAGCATCCGGCCGCCCTCGTAAATACAGTCGACAGGGCATTCCTCGATGCAGGCCTTGTCAAGCACATCTACGCACGGTTCAGCAATCGTGTAGGGCACTGCCGCTCCCCTTGCCTTTCTCCACGGACCGGATGTTCTGGGCGCGTTCAAGCTACGAAACGCCCAGGGCCTCCTAGTATCCCCCTTCCTCGGGACCAACGCCCGCGCAGGGTGCCCTCAGCACACGGGTTCCCGACCTCAGACGGTGCTGCCCCTGCGCTCGGTGGCGTCCACCGCACCGCGGACCGTGTGCCCGTCGACCCACCGCATGGCCATCACCGCCGCCTCCACCAGTGCGCCCCGTTCACCCAGGTAGTCGGCGACCGCACCGACGAACGGCACGCGGCCGAGCACCTGGTACGGCCGGGCCGGCAGCGGCCGCTTGTGCAGTTCGTCGGGGATCGCCCGCAGCGTCCGCGCCGTGTTCCACATGCCGCCGAGCATCGCGAACGGCTTCCAACCCTCGCGCGCCGGAGCATCCTCTCGCGGGTTCGTCAGCTCGGTCCGGGCGTCGGTCTCGCGCTGGCACAGCACCGAAGCCAGCAGGTCGACCTGCGCGCTGCGCTCGGTCACCCCCAGCTCCCGCGCGACGGCGATCAGCACCAGCGCCTGGTTGGCGAACCCCAACAGGTCCTGCAGCGGCAGTCGCTTCGCGATCGGACCGAGCACGCCGGGGAAGGCGACCACGATGGTGTTGACCAGGCCGAGCCGGGTCAGCCACCAGCGGGCCCGGCGCTCGTCGCTGGCCCGCTCCCAGGCCGCGGTGCCCGGCACCTGCGCCACGTCGAGCAGCCACGCCGCCGCGTCCAGCGCCTTATCGGCTGCGTTCCGCTGCTCGGCGTTCGGCCGGAACGTGCGGGCCTTGATGCCGAACGGGTCGGACGCGACCAGGTCGAGCACCGGATTGATCCCCCAGGCGGCACGGTCGAGGACCGCCACCACCCGCTCGTTGCCGATCCGGTCCTTGGCGGTCACCGGACACTCACCCGGTCGGCGTACTTGGTGGTGCGTTCGCGGGCCGGACGGCCGATGCCCTCCGCGATCGCGCGCAGTTCGGCCACGGTCTTCTCCGACCCGTGCTGCGAGCCGGCCATCCGCGAAATGGTCTCCTCCATCAACGTCCCTCCCAAGTCGTTGGCGCCACCCTGCAACATCGCCTGCGTACCTTCGGTACCCAGCTTGACCCAACTGGTCTGGATATTGTGGATCCGGCCGTGCAACATCACCCGCGCCAACGCGTGCGCGGCCCGGTTGTCGCGCCGCGTCGGGCCCGGCCGGGAGGCGCCCGCCAGGTACAGCGGCGAACTCTGGTGCACGAACGGCAGCAGCACGAACTCGGTGAACCCGCCGGTCCGGTCCTGGATACCGCGGAGCACGTTCAGGTGGCCCACCCAGTGCCGCGGCTGGTCGACGTGGCCGTACATCATCGTCGAACTCGACCGCAGCCCCACCTCGTGCGCCGTGGTGACCACGTCCACCCAGGTGCTCGTCGGCAGCTTGCCCTTCGTGAGCACCCACCGGACCTCGTCGTCGAGGATCTCGGCCGCGGTGCCGGGGATGGAGTCGAGTCCGGCCTCGCGCAGGTCGGTCAGCCAGTCCCGCACGCTCTGGCCGCCCCGCGAGGCGCCGTTGACGATCTCCATCGGACTGAAGGCGTGCACGTGCATCGAGGGCACCCGGGCCTTGATCGCGCGCACCAGGTCCGCGTAGCCGGTGACCGGCAGTTCCGGGTCGATGCCGCCCTGCATGCAGATCTCGGTGGCCCCGGCGACGTGCGCCTCCCACGCCCGGTCCGCGACCTCGTCGGTCGACAGGGTGAAGGCGTCGGCGTCGCCCTTGCGCTGCGCGAACGCGCAGAACCGGCAGCCGGTGTAGCAGATGTTGGTGAAGTTGATGTTCCGGTTCACCACGTAGGTGACGTCGTCCCCGACCGCGTCCTTGCGCAGGTCGTCGGCCAGTGCCACCAGCGCCTCGAGCCCGACGCCGTCCGCGTTCGCCAGCGCCAGGTAGTCGTCGTCGGAGCAACCCGCCGGGTCGCGCTCGGCGTTGCGCAGCGCGGCCAGCACGTCGGTGTCCACCCGGGCCGGCGCGCTGAGTTCGAGGACCTGCTCCCGCACCGTCTCCCAGTCGCCGAAGGCGCTGCCCAGGTCGCTGCGGGTCTCGGTGTTGCGGCCGTCGGTGTCGATCTCGGTGTTCAGGTCGACGCGCCCACTCGACTCCCATGCCTCGTCGGGCTCCTGCCACGGCAGGCCCACCGGGACCGTGTCGAGCCGGGCCAGGCCGGTCACCGGGTCCGCCAGCGCGTGCACGTGCGCGGCGATCCGCGGGTCGATCCACGGCGAACCAGCGAGTACGTACTGCGGCTGCGCGGCGGTGCGTTCGGTCAGCGTGTAACCGGCCTCGGCGGTGATCGCGGCCAGGTTGTCCAGGTTGGGCCACGGACGTTCCGGGTTGACGTGGTCCGGGGTGAGCGGGGAGACCCCGCCCCAGTCGTCCACGCCCGACGCGATCAGCGCCAGGCACTCCGCGGGTGAGACCAGGTTCGGCGGCGACTGGATACGCATCCCCGGGCCGAGCACCAGCCGGGCCACGGCGATGGCGGCGCGGAACTCCTCGATTCCGGCGTCGGGCGCCGACCGCATCACGGTGTCGTCCTTGGCCAGGAAGTTCTGCACGATCACTTCCTGAACGTGACCGAAGGCCTTGTGCGACTTCCGGATCGCCATGATCGAGTCGGCCCGCTCGGCCATCGTCTCGCCGATGCCGACGAGAATCCCGGTGGTGAACGGCACCGAGAGCCGGCCCGCGTCCGTGAGCGTGCGCAGCCGGACCGCGGGGTCCTTGTCCGGGCTGCCGTAGTGGCACTCGCCCTTGTCGGTGAACAGCCGGGTGGCGGTGGTCTCGAGCATCATGCCCATCGACGGCGCCACCGGCTTGAGCCGGTTGATCTCCTCCCAGCTGAGCACCCCCGGGTTGAGGTGCGGCAGCAGGCCGGTCTCCTCCAGCACCCGGATCGACACGGCGCGCAGGTAGTCCAGCGTGGAGTCGTAGCCGCGGGCGTCGAGCCACTCCTGCGCCTCCGGCCAGCGCGCCTCCGGGCGGTCGCCGAGGGTGAACAGGGCCTCCTTGCAGCCCAGTTCGGCGCCCCGCCGGGCGATGTCGAGGACCTCGTCGACCTCCAGGTACATGCCGTGCCCCTCGGCCCGGAGCTTGCCCGGCACCGTCACGAACGTGCAGTAGTGGCACTTGTCGCGGCACAGCCGGGTCAGCGGGATGAAGACCTTGCGCGAGTAGGTGACGGTGCGGGGCCGGCCCGCGGCCTCGAGTCCGGCGTCTCGCACCCGCGCCGCGGAGGCGCACAGGTCGTCGAGGTCGGCGCCGCGCGCGTGCAGCAGCACGGTCGCCTCGTCGACGTTGAGGGTGGCCCCGTCCCGTCCTCGACGTAGGGCCCTGCGCAGCGCGGACGCCGACGGCCGCTCCAGTCCGGCCGCCGGTCCGGGGCCGGAAGGCATCGCCGGGTCGGGGAGCATCGCGGAGGTGGCCGGGGCGTCGTCGTGGGATGTCACGCGTTCGATCATGCGCCATGACCCGAGACGACGGCCACTGTAGGTCTCGGCTCGATCAGCCGTGGGGGTACTCGTCCTCGTCCGGGACACTCCGCCGCTGCTCGGCGGCGTCGGCCTCGTTGACCTCGAGCGAGTCGGTGGAGTCACTCGTCTCGGCGTCCTCCGGCTCGTCCGGGGCACCCGCCGGCGTCACCTGCTCGACACGGTCCGCCTCGGGGACGTCGGGCTCGAATCGGTCCATGTGGGTTCCCTTCCTCGCCTGCACCCAGGCTAGCCCTCCGCCCGGCTGGCGGACGGTTCCCGGAACAATCGTCGGGCGGGCACCGGCGACTGCGACACCGTCACCGGTTTTTGGCAGGCTGAGGGCGTGAGCACCCCACCGACCACCACCGTGACCATGGCCGACCCGCAGTGGCGGCCCAGCACCAGGGCACCGCTGCTGTGGGCGGTCAACGCCGCGCTGTTGTGGATCCCGGTGTTCGTGGCGCAGCTGGTCTGGGCCGTGGTCGACGGCACCGCCACCAGCTGGCCGCACGTCGGCGTGTTCGCCGCGAGCGTGGTCGCCGCGGTCGCGCACGTCGCGGGCATGCCGCAGTGGCGCTACCGGGTGCACCGCTGGGAGATCAGCGACGACGCGGTCTACACCAAGACCGGCTGGTTCACCCAGGAACGCCGGATCGCCCCGATCTCGCGGATCCAGACGGTGGACACCGAACGCGGGCCGATCGACCGGATGCTGGGGTTGGCCACCGTGACCGTCACCACCGCCTCGTCCGCGGGCGCGGTGAAGATCACCGCGCTCGACGAGCGGGTCGCCGACGCCACCGTCGCGCGGCTCACCGAGATCGCCGGACGCAACGTCGGGGACGCGACATGAGCACCCCCGAGCCGGCGACCGCGCCGACCCCCACCCCGGCACCCGGTACCGCGCCCCCGGAGTCCTCGGGCGCGGCGGCGCTCGCGGCCGAGGAGGACCAGCCCTGGCTGCGCCTCGACAAGCGGATGCTGCTCGTCCACCCCGTCGACGAGATCGTCAAACTTCTTCCCGTGCTGCTGATCTCGGTGGTGGTCGGCAGTCAGAGCGGAAACCACGCGTGGGGCCTGATCGCGGTCACGGTGCTCGTGCTGTTCGCGATCGCGCGGTGGTTCACCACCAGCTACCGGATCGGCCCGGTGCACGTGCAGCTGCGCAGCGGCGTGTTCCAGAAGAAGCTGCTCTCGGTCCCCCGCAACAGGATTCGCTCGGTGGACGTGGAGGCCGGTCTGCTGCACCGGATCCTCGGCCTGGCGGTGGTACGGATCGGCACCGGCCAACGGGCGGAGAAGCCCGGCGACTCGGCAAAGTTCGAACTCAACGCCCTCGACGCCCGGCTGGTCCCGGCGCTGCGTGAGGCCCTGCTGGCCCGCCGCACCGACGACGCCTCCGAGCCGGCGCCGACGGGCGAGCGGCCCGTGGCGCCGGCGACCGAGATCGCGCACTGGTCGCCGGCCTGGGTGCGGTACGCGCCGTTCTCGACGACCGGCGTGCTCACGATTGCCGCGATCGTGGGCGTCGCCTTCCAGTACGGCGTCGGCGCGCAGATCGCGGAGTCGTCGACGGTCTCGCACGGCATCGACTGGGCGCGCGGATTCGGCACGGCGGCGGTGGTGGTCGTGGGCCTGATCGTGCTGCTGACCGCGGCCAGTGCGCTGGCGTGCGTGCGCTACCTCGTCGCGTTCGGCAACCTCACGGTGACCGACGACCGGCACGTCCTGCATGTCAGCCACGGCCTGCTCCGGAGCCGGCAGACGACGCTGGACCGGGCGCGGTTGCGCGGCACCACGGTGCACCTGCCGCTGCTGCTGCGCCTGGCGCGCGGCGCCCGCCTCGACGCGATCATGACCGGCGTGTCCACCGAACGACAGCACTCGTCGATGCTGTTGCCGCAGGCGCCGCGCGCGGAGGCCGAGCGGGTGAACGCCGTGGTCCTGCGCGAGCACGGCTTCCCCGTCGACGTCGCGACGGCGCTGACGGCACACGGCCCTGCCGCCCGCCGTCGCCGCTACAGCCGGGCGTTGCTGCCGGTGGCGGCCGTCGCGGCCGGTGTCGCGGTCGCGGCCGGGCTGGGCGTTCGGGTGCACTGGTCGGTGTGGGCGGTCCTCGCCGCGGCCGCCGCCGCCGCCGCCGCGCTGGCCTGGGACCGCTACCGGGGCCTCGGACACGCCGCCCCCACCGGCTGGCTCGTCACCAGCAGCGGCTCACTCGACCGCGGCCGGCACAGCCTGGAGGCGGACGGCATCATCGGCTGGACGGTGCGGCAGAGCTTCTTCCAGCGCCGCGCCGGCGTGGCCACCGTGGTCGCGGCGACGCCCGCCGGCACCCGCCGCTACGAGGTCCTCGACCTGCCGGCCGAGCGTGCCTGGGGCCTCGTCGAGGCCGTCACGCCCGGCGCCGGCGACATCTGGATCCGCAGGACCTGACCGCGCGGATCGATGTGGACTCCGGGCATTCTCCAGTGCCGACCGTGCCGCAGCTGTTAGAGATGACGGCTGCAGCACATCGTCTGTCCCACAACCATTATCAGGAGTTCACTTGACTACCCGACTCCGCGCGGCCACGACGAGTCTCGCGACCGTCGCGCTGTTAGCCCTCGGCGCCACACTCATCCCGTCTGCGGCCGCCTCCGCGCAGTCGGCCTCATCCGGTTCCGCCGGCGGACAGGGCCAGCTCCCGGGCGTGAACGACTTCGAGTGCGAGTCGCCGCAGCATCCGCGACCGGTCGTGCTCGTGCACGGCACCGACATGAGCATGGAGGAGACCTGGGGCCCGCTGGCGGCGGAACTCAAGCGCGACGACTACTGCGTCTTCGCGTTGAACTACGGCGGGATCCCCACCTTCAACCTCGACACCTTGACGCTGGGGCCGGGCTGGGGAACCGCACCGATCCAGGACTCGGCAAAGCAGCTGGACAAGTTCATCGAGGAGGTGCGCACCGGCACCCAGTCCTCGCAGGTCGATGTCGTCGGTCATTCGCAGGGCGGCACGATGACGCGCCAGTACCTGCGGTTCCTGGGCGGCGCATCGGGCAACAAGGTTCACACGCTCGCCATGCTCGGGCCGTCGACCCACGGGACCGACTTCGGCGGCCGGTACCTCACCGAGGCCGACGCCAAGGCCAAGGGCGAACCGGTGGCAGCCCAGCAGCAGATTCTCGGGTCGAAGTTCCTGACCGAACTCAACGCCGGCAACCAGGAGACACTCCCGGGGATCGACTACACCGTCATCGCGACGAACACGGACAACGTGATCACCCCGAACCCGACGCCCGCGAACCCCACGAACCTCTCGTTCCTCAACCCTGCCCCCGGAACCGAAGGGTCGGTCCACAACTGGACCGTCCAGGACAGGTGCCAGGACCCGGGCCTCGCCATCTTCCACGCTGACGAGTTGAGCCCGGACAAGCACCCCGAGGGCCTCCTCAACCATCCGGCCCCGCTGTTCCTCGTCCGCCAGGCCCTCGACCCGACGCTCGTGGGCACGCCCCCCTGCTAGGACCTACCGCCGCGGTGGGCCCGGGCAACCCAGCAGGCGCCGCGCGCGGACGCCGGCGACATCTGGATCCGCAGGACCTGACTCGGCGACCCCGCCGCACCCACCGAGGGAGGGCCGCGATGCACGACGACCGGCAGATCGTGGAGGACCGCCTGCGCCGGTTCGTGGACCAGAGACTCGGGCCCGCGCTGTACCGAGATTCCGTGCCCGCGACGCTGACGGCCTGGACGGTGCCCGGCGAGCCGGTGCCGTTCGCCGAGGCGGTGACGCAGGAGTTCACGCCCGTCGACGTCGGGGCATGGTGGGGCCGTCCGTGGGGCACGGTGTGGCTGCACGTCACCGGGGCCGTCCCGCCGCACTGGCTCGACCGCCCGGGCCTTGCAGTGGAACTCGTGGTCGACCCCGGCTTCACCGGCGGTCCGGGGTTCAACGCCGAGGCCCTCGCCTACCGCCCCGACGGCACTGTGGTCAAGGCGATCTCTCCGATGAACGCCTACCTCCCGCTGGACCCGCACGCCCCGCTCGACGTCTACCTCGAACTCGCAGCGAACCCGGACGTGGCCAACAGTTCCGGTTTCCAGCCCACCGTGCAGGGCGACCCCGACACTGCCGGGCAGGACCCGGTGTACCGGCTGCGTCGGGTGGACCTGGCGTTGCGCGACATCACCGTGTGGGAGCTGACGCAGGACATCGCGGTACTCGAAGGCCTGATGCACGCACTGCCGTTCGACCTGCCGCGCCGGCACGAGATCCTGCGTGCACTCGAGCGGATGCTCGACGGCGTCGACCCCGACGACCTCCCCGGCACCGCGGCCGCCGGCCGGGACCTGTTGCGGGAGGTACTGTCCCGGCCCGCGTACGCCAGCGCACACAACCTGGTCGCGGTGGGACACGCGCACATCGACTCGGCCTGGCTGTGGCCGGTTCGCGAAACCGTCCGCAAGTGCGCGCGCACCTTCGCCAACGTGGTGGCGCTGATGGACGACCACCCGGGCTTCCGGTTCGCGTGTTCGTCCGCGCAGCAGCTGGCCTGGGTCAAGGAGGGATATCCCGAACTGTTCGAGCGGATCCGCGAAAAAGTGGTTGCCGGCCAGTTCGTGCCCGTCGGCGGCATGTGGGTCGAGGCCGACACCAACATGCCGGGAGGGGAGGCGATGGCGCGGCAGTTCGTGGCGGGCAAGCGCTTCTTCCTCGACGAGTTCGGGGTCGACACCCCGGAGGTGTGGCTGCCGGACTCGTTCGGCTACTCGGCGGCGCTGCCGCAGTTGGTGGTCGCATCCGGGTCGCGGTACTTCCTCACCCAGAAGATCTCCTGGAACCAGAGCAACAGGATGCCGCACCACACCTTTCGCTGGGAGGGCATCGACGGCACCCGGGTGTTCACCCACTTCCCACCCGTGGACAAGTACAACTCGGACCTCTCCGGTCACGATCTCGGCCACGCGCAACGCAACTACCGCGAACAGGGCGTGGGCACCGTGTCACTGGTGCCGTTCGGCTGGGGCGACGGTGGCGGCGGGCCGACCCGCGAGATGCTCGCCGCTGCGGCGCGCACCCGCTCGTTGGAGGGCTCACCCACGGTGACGATCGACTCCCCCGTCAACTTCTTCCGCCGTGCCGAGGCCGAGTACCCGGCGCCGCCGGTGTGGTCCGGGGAGCTGTACTTGGAACTGCACCGGGGAACCTACACCTCGCAGGCAAAGACCAAGCGCGGCAACAGGAGAAGCGAGCACCTGCTGCGCGAGGCGGAACTTTGGGCGGCGACCGCCACCGTCCGGTCCGGCGCTCGATACCCGTACGGCGAGCTCGAGCAGATCTGGCGGCTGGTGCTGCTCCAGCAGTTCCACGACATCCTGCCGGGCAGCTCCATCGCCTGGGTACACCGCGACGCCGAACGCAACTACGCGGCCGTGGCCGCCCGGCTCGAAGCCGTAATCGGCGTCGCGACGGCCTCCCTCACCGGCCCAGGCGAGACATCCCTGACGCTGAACGCGACGCCGGACACGCGGTCCGGTGTGCCGGCTCTCGGCATCGGCGAACCCGACGACTCCGCCGAGCCGACCCGAGTCACCCGGCTCGGCGACAGTTTCGTCCTCGACAACGGGCTGCTTCGCGCGGTGATCTCGGACGCCGGGCTGCTCACCTCCCTGGTCGACGCCGGCACCGGCCGCGAGGCACTGGCGCCTGACGGTGTCGGCAACCTACTGCAACTGCACCGGGACACCCCGAACCAGTGGGACGCCTGGGACATCGACGAGTTCTACCGTCGAACGGTCACCGACCTGACGGACTCCGACGAGGTGACCATCGACGGCGACGCCGTGGTGGTCCGACGCCATTTCGGCGGTTCCAGCGTGGTGCAGCGGCTCACGGTCCCGCCGGGCGGCCGGTCCCTCGAGATTGCCCACGAGATCGACTGGCACGAGAGGCAGAAGCTGCTCAAACTGGCCTTCCCATTCGATGTGCACGCCGACCGGAGCGCCTCCGAGACCCAGTTCGGGCACGTATTCCGGCCCACCCACTCGAATACCTCGTGGGATCGCGCGAAGTTCGAGATCTGCGCGCACCGGTGGGTGCACGTCGGAGAACCCGGGTACGGCGTGGCGGTGGCGAACGACGCCACCTACGGACACGACGTCGGCCGCAACACCCGCGACGGCGGCGGCACCACCACCACGGTGCGCCTGTCCCTGCTGCGCGCACCGCTGTACCCGGACCCGCAGGCGGACCAGGGCCGGCATGCCATGACGGTCTCCGTGCGGCCGGGCGCATCGATCGGCGACGCCGTCACGGAGGGCTACCGTGTCAACCTGCCACCCCGAACCGTCAGGGGCGCCAATGCAGTAGCACCGCTTGTCCGGGTGTCGAACCCGGCCGTGGTGGTCGAGTCGGTCAAGCTCGCCGAGGACCGCAGCGGCGACGTGGTCGTGCGGCTCTACGAGTCGACCGGCGCACGGTCCGTCGGACGGGTGACGCTGGACTTCCCACACACCGGCACCCGGTTCGTCGACCTGCTCGAACGGCCACTGGACCCGCCACCCGACTGCACGGCCGACCACGGTTCCCCGGTGTTGACGCTGCGCCCGTTCCAATTGGTGACCCTGAGGGTGCAGCGGTGACGTTCCCGACGCTCGACGAGATGGACGCCGCGCTGATCGACTGCCGGCGCTGCCCCCGCCTGGTGGCCTGGCGCGAGCGGGTGGCGCGCGAGAAGCGGGCCGCGTTCCGCGACGAGACCTACTGGGGGCGACCCGTTCCCGGCTTCGGACCGACGGATGCCGCACTGCTGGTCGTCGGGCTGGCACCGGCCGCGCACGGCGCCAACCGAACCGGACGGATGTTCACCGGCGACCGCAGCGGCGAGGTGCTGTACGCGGCGATGCATGCCGTGGGCCTGGCCAGCCAGCCAACCGCCACCCACATCGGGGACGGCCTGACGCTGCGCGGCACCCGGATCACCGCACCGGTGCACTGCGCGCCACCCGCCAACAAGCCGACCACCCTCGAACGGGACACCTGCCGCCGCTGGCTCGACGAGGAACTGCGACTGCTGACGCCGACGCTGCGAGCGGTGCTGGTGTTGGGCGGTTTCGGTTGGCAGACACTGCTTCCCACGCTGCCGGCGGCCGGCTGGGCGGTGCCCGTGCCGAGGCCGAAGTTCGGACACGGGGCGCACGTGATGCTCGAACCGGAGACACCCGGGCGAGAACCGCTGCACGTGTTCGGCTGCTACCACGTCAGTCAGCAGAACACCTTCACCGGACGACTCACGCCCGCCATGCTCGAGGCGGTGCTCGCCGACGCCGGACGCACCGCCGGACTGCTCTAGGAGACGGCACTCCCGGCATCAAGGCTCCCGGTATCGAGGCTCCCGGCGCCCCCGACGTCGGGGGTACCGGCCCAACCGGCGGGGACATGCCCGATGCGCACCCGCTGCGGGTGGTCGCCCACGGCCACGGTCGCCACCTTCTGCCCGGTCGCGAAGTCGATCGCGCTGACCGAATCGCTCGCGCTCTCGGAGATGACGCAGTGCGTTCCGTCTCCGTTGACCGTGGCCCAGTAGGGCTTTGCCGCCGGAACGGTCGGGGACTCCTGCAGGGTGACCGTGTCGACGATGGTCACGTAGTCGTCCATCGTCCCGGCGATGCACAGGTTGCCGCCGTCGGGACTGATGGACATGCCGTGGTGGCGTGAGTCGTTGACCCAGGTGGTCCGGTCCGGATTGGTGTCCGGGTTCTTCGGAAGTTCCTTGACCCGGGTGATCTTGTCAGTCGCAACGTCGTACTCGACGAAGCCGTTGAAGAAGGACACCTGGAAGTACAGCTTGCTCTCGTCCGGGCTGAATGCCACGGGCCGTACCGAGTCCGAGAGATCTTGGCGGCCAAAGGCGTCCAGTCGATCGCGCATGTCGATCACCCTGACCGTCTGAAAGGTCTGGGCATCGACCACGGTGATCCTGCGGTCGCCCTTCGTCGAGTCCTGCGACGGGTCGTCCGTCCCGGTGTTCACCTCGCCGATGGACATGTTCCACAGGTAGCGGCCGCCGTCGGTGAAGACATTCTCGTGCGGCTTGTCCCCGGTCTTGAACGACCCGACCTGTGCACCGGTGCGAATGTCGAGCACATGCACCGTGTTGCTGGTGGACGCGGAGACGGCGACCCGGCTGCCGTCCGGCGAGACCGCCATGTGGTCCGCGCGGAATCCGGACACCGGGAAGCGCCAGTTGATCTTTCCGCTGGCCAGGTCGATCGAGACCACGTCGGCGAAACTTGGCCGGGACGCCACCACCGCGGACCCGTCCGGGGTGGTGTACATGTCGTCGACGAACTGGTCGTGGCCCTCGCCGGCGGTCAGTCGCACCCCGAGGAAGAAGGCCAGCTTGACCGGGTCGAGGTAGATCTCCCCGAGTCGCTCCTGCTTGTCCGGGATGATGTTCACCCGCCCGACCTTGGCGTAGTTTCCGGTCGACTCGATGACATCCGCGGTGCCGTCCCAGTTGTTGCCGACGAAGAGCACCTCGGCGAGTCCGGCCGCGGGCTGCGCGACGGCGGGTCCCGCTCCGGTGCCGACCACGAAGGTGGCGGCGACGGCGGTGACCGTTGCGGCCGTGGCCCAGCCCTTCCGGCGGCCGCGGGTCATCCTGCTCGATGCCTCGATCACGTGTCTGCTCCAGTCGTCGCGCTGCCTCGGTCGACCGGACGCTAGCAGCCGTCCGTCCGCAACCAGCGGCAATCGGCGAATCGAACCCCGGAGGTACTTCTAGCTCGGGCGGGCCGATGTACCGCGCGCGACCGCCGCATCCGAGGCGAACTTCAGCAGCAGCAACCCTGCGGGCACCAGCCCGCAGACCAGCAGCAGCAGGGTGCGCCAGTCCGCGAGCAGCAGTCCGTCCCCGCCGGGGCCGGTCATGCACAGCACGATCCCCACGAACCAGCCGATCACCGGCAGCGCCATCCGCGACGTCCGGTCGGTGACGGTCCGCGCACCCAGCACCAGCAGCACATTGACCACCCCGGCGACCAACACGCTGACCGGGAACGGCACGGTACCGAGCCGGGCGGGCAGGAACAGGACGGCGAGCACGGCGGTGAGGATGCCGTCGAACACCAGCAGCGCGAGGATCGCGGAGTCGAGGATTCCGGGCGCGGTGTGGACTGGTCGAACGCTGGCCGTCATACGACGATCGTAGGCGGCGCGGTCAGTCGACCGGCGGGTAGCCGAGCATGGTGAGCAGGTGGCTCTGCATGTCGACGAACGAGTACAGCCCGTTCATGTACATGTCGTGGTAGAGCGGCGCATTCGGCCGGAGGGAGTCGACGAACGCCACGATCGAGTTCTGCAAGTCCCAGTTCACTGTCGGGTTCCTCCCTGGCCGCCACACCGCCACCCATGTGACGTACCGCACACCCTATGCCGTCGGGGGCGCGCTGTCGCCACCCCGACGGCCGTGCGGGGTCAGCCGACCGGGACGCCGGCGAACAGGTCGTGTTCGCGGCCGTCCGCGCCGACCGGGCCGAGCTCACCCCGGGCCAGGGTGAAGTGTTCCTCCCCGAGGATCGGCAGCGCGACGTTGTTCGACAGCGCGTATTCGGGGCCGAGGTCGGAGACGGAGACCTGGGTGGCGTGGGCGGCCAGCGCGGCCCGCTTGGCGGCCAGTACCCCCGTCACGTCCACCGCGGTGGTCACCGTCTCGTCGGCAACACAGGCCCGCTCCCCGGGCTCCGGCAGGCGCCAGGTCTGCGGCAGCTCCCCGATGGCGCAGATCCCGTTCTCGAGCGCGGCGTGCTCGGTGACGGTCCAGTACAGCTTCGCCACCTCCCAGGGTGCGCCCGTGTCCGGGTGGGCGCCGGTGCCCGCGGCCTCGACGGCGGCGGTGACCAGCCGGTGTGCCTGGATGTGGTCGGGGTGCCCGTACCCGCCGTTCGGGTCGTAGCAGACCACCACCTGGGGCCGTAACTCCCGGATCGCCGACACCAGTGCGGCGACCACCTCGTCGCGGTCGGCGTTGACGAACGCCCGGGGGTTCTCCGCGGACGGCGTGCCCGCCATGCCGGAGTCACGCCAGCGCCCGGCTCCCCCGAGGAAGCGCGGGCCCGCGGCCCCGAGCTCGGCCAGCGCGGCGGTGAGTTCGTGGATCCGGTAGCCGCCGAGCTGGTCGGCGCGGTGGGCCACCAGCTCCGCCCACTCGTCGCCGATCACCTCGCCCTCTTCGCCGAGGGTGCAGGTAAGCACGGTCACCTCGGCACCTTCGGCGGCGTAGCGCGCGATGGTGCCGCCGGTGGTGATGGTCTCGTCGTCCGGGTGCGCGTGCACCAGCAGCAGCCGTCGGGCATTTTCATTGCGCGCCATCACTTCTGCTTCCTCGACCAGTGGGCGGAGTCGGCGAAGATGCCGATCTGGATCGGACCGACCAGGGACACGCCCTCCACGTCCGGGCCGGCGGCGACCACGGTGGTGTCCTGCAGCACCGGCAGCACCGCGGCGAGGTCCCACAGCCGGGGCTCGGCCTGGGCGATCACGTGGGCGACGTCCGCGGTGCCGCGCAGTGCGTCGTCGATGCCGACCTGCAGCGCCGGGTCACACAGCCCGGACAGGTTGCTCGGCCCCGTCCCCGGCGTGGACTCGTCTGTGCCGCTGGGCGTTTCGTCGCCGTCGGGCGACACCGTGGTCGGCACCCCGGGCGGCGGGCAGCTGAACCGCGAGGCCAGCGACGTCGCCGGGTCCGATCCGGCGCGAACCCAGCCGACGATCGCGTCGACCTGTCCGCTCAGCACCGCGCGACCGTACAGCTCGTCGGCCCGTAGCGTCTTCACCGTCACCTCGACACCCGCGCCACGGAGCTGGTCGGCGGCGGTGTTCGCGACCGCGATGGCACTGTCGTCGTTCTCCGGTGCACCGATGACGATCCCGAACTGCTTGCCGTCCTTCATCATCCGGCCCAGGGTGCGTTGCGCCGGGTCGTCGACGGCCGGGACAGCGGGCTCGTACAGGTAGCCGGCCCCGGCGAGCAGGGCCAGCGACTGCTCGGGCGTCTTGCGCGGCGGCGCGGTCGGCGCGTAGCCCGGGTCGGACGGCGCCAGTACCTGGGCACGGACCACCGTGGCGTCCGCCCCGTCGGGAGTGCCGACGCGGGCCAGCAGCTCGGGGTCGAGCAGGCCGAGCAGGCCGCTGCGGACACGTGGGTCCGCCAGCGCCGGTACCCGGCCGTTGAGGGTCAGTTCGAGGACCCGTGGCTGGAAGGTGGTGGCGGCGCGGACCAGCGGGATCGCGGCCAGCTGGGACTGCAGGGGCGCCGCGCCCCGAACCTCGGCCACCTGGGCGTCGCCGGACCGCATCGAGTCGGCCAGTTGCGAATTCGAACCGCCGCGGCGCATCAGGATCCGGTCGGCGACTGCCGGCTGCCCCCAGAACCTGTCGTTGCGCTCGAGCAGGATCTCGTCGCGGCCGCGATCGATGGACTTGATGTGGAAGGACCCGCCGGAGACGGGGATGTTCTCCGCCAGGCCGCGGGCGAACCCACCCGGGGTGTCCTTCACCAGGTGCGACGGCAGCAGGTCGGTGAACAGTTCGCGCCACGCCGGGTAGGGCGAGCGCATGGTGACGGTGACGGTCTTGCCGCCCTCCGACGAACCGATGTCGTCGATCAGGGCGTATCCGGCCGGGTCGACAACCCCGGGCTGGCTGGTCATCTGCTGCCACAGGTACCGGAAGTCCTCGGCCGCGATGGGTGCGCTGTCGGACCACTGCGCCTCGTTGCGGAGCCGGTAGGTGACGGTGAACGGCTGCTGCGCGGTGACGTCCGCGGAGATCAGCAGGGACTGGTCGGGAACCCAGTCGGTGCCGCCGGGATGTCCGGGGGTGGGCACCGGGCGGAACGGGCTCGGCAGCACCATCGAGGTCACCGCGGAGGTCACCGGCGACTGGTCGGAGAGCAGGTGCGGGTTGAAGCCGAGTCCCACGTCGTCGATCGCCACCACGACGGTGTTCTTGGTGGTGACGGTGGTGGTCGGCTTGGGGCTGCCGGTGCTCTCCACCGGTGGCGGCGGATTCGCAGTGCAGCCGACCAGGGTCAGACCGGCGACGAGGGCACCGGCGATCGGCAGGATCCGCCGGTCACGGCGGAGCGACTGGGTTGCGCCGGAGCGGAGCCCGCGGAGCGACCGCATTGCGCCGGAGCGGAGCCCGCGGAGCGACCACATTGCGCCGCGTCGTCCTGCTCGGTGCACTCGACCGTCCCTTCGTTTGCGGCTGAACCGACCGTGCGCGAAGCGCAGACTTTACAGCGCGGCCTTGTCACGCGACTTCGCACGCGAACGCTCGCGCGCGCGGTCGGTCTGCGACAGGTGCAGCTTGCGGACGCGGACCACCTCGGGGGTGACCTCGACGCACTCGTCGGCGGCACAGAACTCCATGGCGCCCTCGAGGCTCAGCTCGATCGGCTTGGCCAGGGTCTCCATCACGTCGGCGGAGGACTGACGCATGTTGGTCAGCTTCTTCTCACGGGTGACGTTGATGTCGAGGTCCTCGGCGCGCGGGTTGATGCCCACGACCATGCCCTCGTAGGTGTCCGCACCCGGCTCGACGAAGAACGTGCCGCGGTCGGCCAGCTGGATCATCGCGAACGGGGTCACCGTGCCGGTGCGGTCGGAGACGAGCGAGCCGGTGTGGCGGGCGCGGATCTCGCCGGCCCACGGCGCGTAGCCGTGGAAGACGGCGTTGGCGATGCCGGTGCCGCGGGTCTCGGTGAGGAAGTCGGTGCGGAAACCGATCAGGCCGCGCGACGGGACGATGAACTCCATACGGACCCAGCCGGCACCGTGGTTGGCCATCTGGACCATCTTGCCCTTGCGGTTCGCCAGCAGCTGCGTGATGGCGCCGAGGTACTCGTCGGGGGTGTCGATGGTGAGCTCCTCGAAGGGCTCGTGCACCTTGCCGTCGACGAGCTGGGTGACCACCTGCGGCTTGCCGACGGTGAGCTCGAAGCCCTCGCGACGCATCTGCTCGACCAGGATGGCGAGCGCCAGCTCACCACGGCCCTGGACCTCCCAGGCGTCCGGGCGGCCGATGTCGAGAACCTTGAGCGAGACGTTGCCGACCAGCTCCTGGTCGAGCCGCGACTTGACCATGCGGGCGGTGAGCTTGTGGCCCTTCACGCGGCCGACCAGCGGCGAGGTGTTGGTGCCGATGGTGACGGAGATGGCGGGCTGGTCGACCGTGATGCGCGGCAGCGCGACGGGGTTCTCCAGGTCGGCGAGGGTGTCGCCGATCATGATGTCCGCGAACCCTGCGACGGCCGCGATGTCGCCGGCGACGGCAACCTCGGCCGGCTGGCGCTCGACGCCGACGGTGGACAGCAGCTCGGTGATCTTGGCCTTGGTGACGACCGGCTCGCCGTCGACCTCGCGCATCCACGACACGGTCTGGCCCTTACGGAGCTCGCCGTTGTGGATGCGGACCAGCGCGAGGCGGCCGAGGAACGCCGAGGCGTCGAGGTTGGTGACGTGGGCCTGCAGCGGCGCCGCGGCGTCGCCCTTCGGCGCCGGCACGTGCTCCATCAGGACCTTGAACAGGGCGTCGAGGTTCTCGGCGTCGGGCGCGGTGCCGTTCGCGGGCTGCTCGATGGACGCCTTGCCCTCACGGCCGGACGCGTAGAGCACCGGCAGGCCCAGGGCCAGCTCGGCTGCCTCGGCGGCCTCGTCGGACAGGTCCGACGCCAGGTCGAGGAGCAGGTCCTGCGCCTCGGTGACGACCTCTTCGATGCGGGCGTCGGGGCGGTCGGTCTTGTTGACCACCAGGATCACCGGCAGCGACGCGGCGAGCGCCTTGCGCAGCACGAAGCGGGTCTGCGGAAGCGGGCCCTCGGAGGCGTCGACGAGCAGGACGACACCGTCGACCATGGACAGGCCGCGCTCGACCTCGCCACCGAAGTCGGCGTGGCCGGGGGTGTCGATCACGTTGATGACGGTGACGGACCCGTCCTCGTTGTGCCGGTGCACCGCCGTGTTCTTGGCGAGAATGGTGATGCCCTTCTCGCGTTCGAGATCACCGGAGTCCATCACGCGGTCGACCAGTTCGGCACGTTCGGCGAACGCTCCCGACTGGCGGAGCATGGCGTCGACGAGGGTGGTCTTGCCATGGTCGACGTGTGCGACGATGGCAACATTGCGGAAGGTGGTGCTAGGCACGCTGCGGTCTCCTGGCTGGCTGATTCCGCCACGCGAAACTTAGGCTCGCACGGCTCGGGCGGCCGCGTCGCGAATGCGAATTCAACAGGCACAGAAACGTCCTGTGCAGGCATTGCGGCCAGCTAGATACTACCTGCCAGAACCAATTCCTCCGAAAAGTGCAGCGTAGATCACCCGAATCTGCTAATCCGCGGCCGCTTCCGAGAACCCGCCGGACGGCCCCACGGCACCCCCAGCCGGGGTGCGAAGTGGTCCATGAACACCCTCGACACCAACTCCCGCCCGCTCGAGACGCCGGCCTTGACGACGACCGTCTCGAGGTGGTCCCGCTCCCCCGGGCGGCGCMCGGCCGGCGCCGCCCGGTCAGTCCGAACTCCTCGCTGCCGAGCTCACTACTGAGGGTCCGCTAACGTGGAGGATGTCCCGGACGACCGGGTCTCACGTTCGAGCGGGAGGACCGGGCCGCGCATGGGCAAGGTCAAGGCGAAGAAGGTCTCACGACTCAAGCCCAAGAAGAAGTGCTGCCGCAGCAAGAAGCGGTGCCTCAAGTGTCCCGTAGTCATCATGCGGATGAAGAAGCTCGAAGACGAGGGCGTCAAGGGCAAGGACCTCAAGAAGGGGCTCAAGAAGGCGCGCGCCGCGTGAGCGCACGCCTCCCCGAGCCCCCACCGGGTCAGCCGTTGGGTGTCCTCGGGTGCCCGACGACCCGATCGTCGAGCCACTTGTAGGCCGGCGGGATGCCTGCCAGGCCGTAGGGCACGTGGTCGACTCCGGGACCGAGGCGTACTGGACGTCGACTCGCGGCCCTGACGAACGGCCCGCTACTGCCGGGCGCTCTCCACCCGTAACAGCGTCAACAGGTCCGGCAACCAGACCCGGTCGTTCGGGACCAGTTCCGCGGCCGAGAGTTCCTCGGGCCCGACCCAGCGCACCGCCGAGTGCTCGAGCGCCGCCGGCTCGCCGTCGAGCAGCGTCACCCGGTAGGCGCGCAGCACCATCCCGTTCGGCAACGGGACGTCCACCCCGACCCTCCCGCCGACCGCGGTCAGCACGCCGAGTTCCTCGACCAACTCCCGGCGCAGCCCCTCGGC
This sequence comes from Rhodococcus sp. P4_C10, assembly GCF_056402135.1. Lineage (NCBI taxonomy): Bacteria > Bacillati > Actinomycetota > Actinomycetes > Mycobacteriales > Nocardiaceae > Rhodococcus > Rhodococcus sp. P4_C10. The sequence goes on from NZ_JBFUHZ010000050.1 coordinate 27,016, forward strand.
GGGCGTCTCCCCGGGCTCGACCTTGCCGCCCGGCAGCTCCCAGAGCCCGGCCAGCTCGGGCGGGCCGACACGCTGCGCGAGCAACAGCCGACCGCCCGCGACGATCGCCGCCGCCCCGACTTCTCGCGCTTCGTCGCTCTGCATGGGACCATCATTGTCATGGCTGACTTGCTGCCGGACACCGAGGTCGACGCCGCGCTCGCCGCACTACCCCACTGGCACCGCGCCGGTGACACGCTGGTCCGCACGATCAAATCGCCGACCTTCCCGGACGCCGTCGCACTGGTCGACCGGGTCGCGGTGGCCGCCGAGACGCGCAATCACCACCCGGACATCGACATCCGGTGGCGAACCGTCACCTTCACCTGCTCCACCCACGCCATGGGCGGAATCACGGCACTGGACGTGGAACTCGCTCGGGAGATCGACCGGCTGGCCGCGGGCTGACCCGCCGCGCCCAGATCAGCCACAGGTAGAACGCCACGGCGCCGATCACGTTCACCGCACCCAGCCAGGCCAGCACACCGGGCCGGGAGATGAGCCAGATCGAGTCCTGGAAGAAGCTGAGCACCCACGGCACCCCGACCAGGATCGCGGTCAGCCAGCAGGCCGCCAGGACCCGCGAGCCGCGCCGGTCCGAGAGCGGGCCGTGCACCAGCCAGATCAGCATCGGGATCAGCCACACCCAGTGGTGCGACCACGAGATCGGCGAGATCAGCAGACCGAACACCTGGACGACCACCAGGGTGCCCAGCAGGTCCTCCGCGCCCAGCGACCGCCACGCGAGCAGCGCCAGTACCGCGGCGACGGCGACGGCGGTGAGCCACAGCCACCCGCTCTCCACGTCGTGGCCGAGCAGCCTGCTCAGTGCGCCGCGCATCGACTGGTTCCACACCGACCCCACCGGACCGATCCGGGAGGCGTCGCCGAGCAGGTGCTCGAAGTACCGCCGCGCTTCCGACCCGACGACCAGGTAGCTCAGCCCCACGGTCCCGGCGAACGCGACCGCGGAGAAGGCGGCGGCCCGCCAGCGCCGCCGCAGCACGAAGTACAGCCCGGTGATCGCCGGGGTGAGCTTGATACCCGCGATCACGCCCACCAGCCCGCCGGCCACCCACCACCGACTGCTGCGGACCGCGACCATCGCACCGAGTGCGAGGAACACGTTGACCTGCCCGTAGTCGAGCGTCGAGCGCACCGGCTCGGTCCACATCCCGATCGCGGTCCACACCATCGCGATCGACGTCCAACGTGGGTCGAGCGCACGCGAGCCCAGCAGCAACTCCAGGCTCATCTTGACCAGCAGGTAGAGCGCACCGATGGTGAGCAGTTGCCAGAGCACCCCGACCAGTCCGAACGGTAGGTAGTGCAGTGGGAGGAACACCAGCGCCGCGAACGGCGGGTAGGTGAACGGCAACGGGAAGTCCGGCGTCAGCTCCGAGTAGGTGTAGTCGTACAGGTTGCCGTCGAGTAGCGCGGCCGAACCGTCGACGTACACGTGCAGGTCGACGAGATTCATCCCGTTCTGGCTGAGGAATCCCCAGGCCATCCGGACCAGCACGGCGACCGCCAGCAGGACCGGCGCGAACCGCAACAGGCGCTCCGCGCGCGGTCCGGTGCGGGGGCTGCGCGCCTCCGTGAGAAGCGCAGGTGCGTGAGGTGTCTCGGACACAGTGTCGGGCTCTCCCGTGTGGTGTGGGGCGACGGGTCGAACCCGAAGTAAGTTCGCGGGCGAGCCTACGGCAGTCACGCGGCGGGCCGCGAAGCCCCAAACCTCCTCCATAACAGTTGCATCAACAACCTCTGGCTTCACTCTGTTCACAGGCTATGGTCACCAGACAGCCGTCAACCGCAGTATGTTGAATAGAATGCCTGGCGACAGCCGAATCGCCGTGGACATGGGCCGCAGATCGGCACCGCCGCGAGGCTGGTTTTTCTAACGCTGTACAACCGCCAGGCTGCCTGCATAGAGTGGCCGCTCGACACGAGTGGCCGGCCAGGCCGGCCGACGCTTGAGAACAAGGATGGGGAGACCGTGCTTCGTACGCGAGGAACGCGCAGAACGATCACCGGGTTGGCGATTGTCGCTGCCGCCGCAATGGCGGTGCCGGCAGGCGTATCCGCCCAGCCCGCACCGGCTCCGATCCCCGAGGGCATCGAGTCGCTGGCGGCCATCGCGCCGGCCATCATCGGCGCCGCTGCCGGACCGATGGACATCGCCGGCGGCCCGCAGGCCGATCTCCTGGCCCAGGCCAAGGCCATGCTGGAGGCCGCGAACCTTCCGCCGCAGACCAAGGCGACCCTCGAGAAGGTGATCACCTTCCTGGACGGCAGCGGCGGCGGCGGCCCCGAGCTCCCCCCGGCTGACGGCCCGGCCATCGCCCAGTTCCTCTACCCGTCCATCGGCAAGGGCTGCATCGACGGCACCGGCGACTCGATCGCCACCGCGCTCGCCGTGCCCGGCCCCGCGCACCTCCCGCCTCCGGGACCGACCGCCGAGCAGGCCGGGTTCGTCTTCACCGCGCTGGGCACCAGCAAGGCGACCGCCGAGCAGCCCAACCCGCTGACGGTCTCGTGGGTCAACATCGACAACCAGCGGACCGGAACGGACACGCTGACCACCGCGTCGCGGATCAACCCGGACGGCCCCGCCACCCTGTCGGCGATCGCCAACACCGGCCGCGGCCGCGTGCTCGCGGTGATCTCCGGCGGTCTCACCACCGAGTCCACCCCCGCACCGGTCACCTGCAGCTTCCTGCCGACCCTCGGGATGGTCACCGTCGGCTGACACCGACACCAGATCCACGTGTGAAGGGCCCCTCGCCTCGGCGAGGGGCCCTTCCGCGTGCGCCGGCCAGGTGGTCGAGCCGGGAGTCCTGTGGTAGACCGAGGAATGACCTCCTCCTCCAGACGCTCCGGGTCCGGTCGTTCGTGGAAGTCCAACCACTCCCGACGCTCGATCCTCTCGATCCGCTCGGAGGGGTCGATCCTCTCGATCGGCTCGTCCTACTCGATTCTCTCGATCGGCAGTGTCGGCTCGATCCTGTCGATAGGCTCGATCGGATCGGCCGGCTCGGCGCTGTCCACCGGTTCGTTCGGCAGCATCGGCTCGGCGCTGTCGGGGCTGTCCCAGTGGTCGGTGCTGTCGTGGCGCGCCACCCGCGAGAGCCCCGGCGAACGTCCGCTGCGCGTGCTGCCCGAGGAACCGGAACTGGCGGCGTCACCGCTGGCACACACCCAGACCTGAGCGAGGGAGAAGATCCACGTGACCGAGCCGACCAGGCCCGAGACCGACCGGCAGACGACGAGTCCGCGCTGGAGCAGGGCCGAACTGGAGAGCGCCTTCGAGGGCTACCAGCGCACCGTCGTCGAGGCCACGGAAACCGGGAACTGGAACCTCTTCGCGGACATGTTCACCGAGGACGCGACCTACATCGAGCACGCGTACGGGAACTTCGCCGGGCGCGAGGAGATCCGCGAGTGGGTGGTCCGCACCATGACGTCCTTCCCCGGCAACCACATGCCCGAGTTCCCCGCAGCGTGGTACACGGTGGACGAGGACCGTGGCGTGGTCATCTGCGAGATACGCAATCCCATGCGCGATCTCGGCGACGGCAGGACCCACGAGGCCTCGAACCTGACCATCCTGCACTACGCGGGCGACGGTCTGTGGTCGTGCGAGGAAGACGTCTACAACCCCATGAAGTTCCTCCAGATGGTCAAGCGGTGGTGCCGCAGCGCCGATGCCGCGGGAACCCTGCCGGACGAGGCCCGGAAGTGGCTCGCCGCGGTCGGCGTGTAGCGGACTACTCCGGCGTCGCCTGGGTGGTCGGCGGCGTGGCGGGGGCGGTCGATCCCGCGGAGATCCCCGCGTAGAGCTCTGCGGCGACCGTGTACAGCAGGTTCACGATGACGTCCATGTCTTCTCCGATTCCGTTGTGGGCATGCGTGTCTGACGACGGTACCGGGCTGACGGGCTGCTTCGGCACGAACCGCCCGACCGTCGACATCCGGCGCGGAGCGCTCTGACGGGGCTACGCTCCGAACATGAGAATCGCAGCAGCTGTAATCACCGCCTCTGCCATTGTCTTCGCCGTCGCGGGCTGTAGCTCGAACAACAATGGCAGCACCGAAACCACCCCGAACAGCGCCAAGGACAACGTGTCCGCCGCGCTCAGTTCAGCGGCCAACGCGGCTGAGGGGGCGGTGTCCTCGGCCAGCGCGGCGGCCGGGTCGGCCATCTCCTCCGCCGGCGCCGCGGCCMGCACGCTGGCCAGTCAGGCCCGAGGCGCCGTAGACACGGCCAAGGTCTCGACCTTCACGGTCGCGTTCAAGACCAGGTACCCGAGCCTCGCGGAGGGCCGTGACGACGCGGTGATCGGCGACATCCTCAACCAGACCTGCGCCGACATCAACGCGAACAAGCCCGAGTCCGAGGTCGTCACCTCGCTCGAGGCCAGGGCCGGGAACGAGGGCACGGCCGCGACCCCGGAGCAGGCGCAGGAGATCTACAACATGGCCAAGCCGCTCTGCTGATCCGGCGACCCGACTGAACCCGGGTGGTGGTCGTTGACCGGTCAGGCCAGCGACCACTGCCCGTAGTCGGCGCGCAGGATCGCATTGAGGTCGACGCCGACGCCGTCGACGGCACGCTTGTCGATCTCGTACTGGTGCAGGTGGGCGTCCGGGTGCACGTAGCCCTTCGGCGTGCCCCAGTTGTGCTGCCAGTAGAACGAACCCAGTCCCGCCGCCCGCAGCGCGTCCAGCGTCCCCGAGTTCGCGTACACGCCGGTGTTCTCGTGTCCCACCACCGACTCCCAGCCCTCGATGTACGGCAGGACCTGGGTCGCGATCTCCGTCGCCGTCGGCTTGTCGTCGATGGACGCGTAGATCGGCCGGTTCTCCGGTCCGCCCGCCGCCAGGTGCAGTTCGAGTCCGCGCTCGGCGTGCCGTCGGCCAGCCTCGAACCCGCCGTGCCAGTCCGCGGTCGCGGCCTTGCCGAACTGGTAGCAGGACACCACCTCGAGGCCGGCATCGGTGAGTGCGGTCGCCTCCGCTGCGCGCATCGGCTTGCCGGTCATCCACGTCGCGTCGGGCCTGGGGTCGGAGACGTAGCGGATCGCGCCGGTGTGCCCGGCGGCCAGGATCGCCGCCGCGTCGGGCACGCCGCCGGAGTAGTCGACGAGTGTCCCCAGGCGGGGCGCGGCGACGGCGGGGGTCCCACCGAGCGCGGCCACCCCGATCGCGGCGGAACCGACCGCCGCATACCTGAACAGATTCCGACGTGACACGTCCACGTTTGCCTCGCAATTGCTGAAGGGGTCGGCCCACCGAAGATCCTGTGCATTCCATCACACCACCGCCAGCCTCGCCAGTTCACTTCCGTTCCACCAGTCACATCGTTCGGTCGCCGTGCGCAAGCCCCCCCAATGCTCCACACAACCCGTCACCACGATGATCGCCCCCTGTACCCTCTCCGCCGGGGGTCGTAGAGGCAGGCACACCGGTGCCTGCCGCCGCGATGGGAGGGATGTGCCGTGCCGTACCTGGCATTCGGGCTGTTGACGCTTGCACTGTGGGTTTTCTGCCTGGTGGACGTACTGACCCGGCAGGACTGGGAGGTACGTCATCTCCCGCGACTCGCATGGTTGTTCATTGTCCTGCTGGTGCCGACCGTCGGATCGCTTCTGTGGCTGATCCTCGGCCGCCCGCAGGGCCCGCCGCGGCCGGCGGCGCAGCGACAGTATTCGTCGCACTTCGGAGAGTACGAACGGCCCGGCCGCCACGTCGCACAGAACCCGGCCGACGATGAGGCCTTCTTACGGCAGTGCCGCGAGCGCGCGGAGGAGCAGCGCCGCATCGCCCGACAGCAGCGCCTGGCTCGCGACCCCGAACAACCCGACGAGCGCTAGTCGCTCGGGTCGTTTCCCGCCACCGTCCGGCGGGCAATCTCGAGCAGGTCCGGACGGCCGAGCACCGTCACCACGTCGCCGACGCACAGGACCGTCGAGGCCGTACCCGGCAGCACGGCCTCACCGCGCTGCACCGCAAGCACGAGGCAGCCGCTGGGCAGCACACCCTGCCCCAGCGGGCGTCCCAGCACCGTGGCGCCCACGCCGACCCGCGCCTCGAGGACCTCCACGTGCGAGCCCACGTTGGCGACTCGCCGCTCCTCTGCCTCCACCTCGGCCCGGTACCCGTGGACCAGATCGCGGACGGCGACGATGCCTCGGACCCGCCGACGGCCGTCGACCACCGTCGTCCACCGGACTCGATCCGACATCGCGTCCAGCGCCTGGTCCAGGTTCCCCGCGACGTCGACGGTCGCGGCGCTCGCATCGACCCGGCGCGCGAGCGGTCCGGTCGCCTGGTCGTCGGGCAGGCCGTCGAGGTCCGTGCGCGTCACCGTCCCGGTGAAGCGCCCCTCCCCGTCGACCACCGGGGCCCCGGGCACGCCGGCCGCGTGCATCCGCTCGGCTGCCGTTGCGCAGGAGGTGTCGGCGCCGAGGACCAGCCGGGGCTCGGACATCGACCCCGCCACCGCGACCCGGCCGAGCAGGGGCATCCCGAGCCGCAGGCGCGCCGCGCGGGACTCTTCGCGGGTGCCCAGTTGCGAGCGGTAGATCGTCTTCCCGGTGCGCTGGACGATGAGGTACGACAGCCCGACGGCGAGCATCCCGGGCGCGAGGACGGTCAGGCTGCCTGTCATCTCCCCGACCATCACCATCACCGCCAGCGGCGCGCGGGCGATGCTGCCGAAGCAGGCCATCATCCCCACGATGACGAACGGCGCCGGGCTGTCCGGGATGCCGGGCGCGAAGGGTTCGAGCAGCCGCCACACCGCGGCCCCGATGAACGCGCCGATCACCATGCCCGGACCGAAGATGCCGCCCGAGCCGCCGGTGGCGATGGACAACGAGGTGGCGAGGATCTTCGCAACCGGCAGCACCAGCACCACCCACAGCGGCATCGCCATCAGGGACTCGCGCCCCAACGACTGCTGCACCCAGCCGTACCCGCTGCCGAGCACCTCGGGCAGCGCGAGCGCGAGCACGCCGACCAGCAGCCCGCCGATCGCCGGCTTGAGTATTCGACTGCACGGGACCCGGGCGGACAGGCCCGCGACGCCGTAGAACATGCCCGCGTACAGCAGCCCGATCAGCCCGCCGAGGACCCCGATGACGGCGAACCACACCAGGTGCAGCGGATCGGTGAACCGGTAGTCCGCCGCCGCGTAGCCGAACAGCGGCTCGAAACCCAGCAGCGAGCCGAACACCGAGTAGCTGACGATCGACGTGATCAGGCCCGGGATCACGGCGTCGAAGTCGAAGTCGTCGCGGTAGGCGATCGAACCGGCCAGCAACGCACCGCCGAGCGGTGCCCCGAAGATCGCGCCGATGCCGGACCCGATGCCGACCGCGACCGCGATCCTGCCGTCGCGTGGCGAGAGGTCGAGAAACCGGGCCAGCAGCGAACCGAAGCCGGCCGAGATCTGCGCGGTCGGGCCCTCCCTGCCGCCGGATCCGCCGGACCCGATCGTGATCGCGGAGGCGACGAGCTTCACGACCACGGCGCGGACCCGGATCTTCCGGGGGTTGTGGTGGATCGCGTCGATCGCGTCGTCGGTGCCGTGGCCGGCGGCCTCCGGGGCGAACGTGAACACGATGAAGCCGGACGCCAGCCCGCCCAGGCACACGATCAGCGGGATGGCCCACGGCCGGGTGAAGCCGCCGCTGCCTGCGCCGCCGCCCTCGCCCGCCGCCTCGGGCGGGGTGTAGCCGCCGAGCACCCCCAGCAGCAGGTGGGTGGCCTGGGTGAGTGCGAGGTAGAAGACGACGGCGCCGAGGCCGGCGATGACACCGATCGCGGCCCCGAGGACGAGCCACTTGCGCAGGTAGCTCGACCGGCCGATCCATCCGCCCAGCGAGGTTCCGGCCGACCGCACGGTCTCGTGCCATCGGTCCGTCGCCGCGCGGGCCGCGGACACCTCAGCCCGGCCCGGCCGTCATGGCACTCGAAGTCGACAGTCGCTGGCCGTCACGATTTCTGAGCCTACGGCAGCTTTTGCCTGCTCGGCGGGGGTTCCCGGGCCAGGGCCGGGCAGCGCCCAGGAAAGGGTCGGGTCAGGACACCGACATGTGCCAGACGACCGCCGCCGCCAGCGCACCGATGCCGTTGAGCGACCAGTGCAGGGCGATCGGGGCGAGCAGGCTGCCGCTGCGCCGGCGCAGCCAGGTGAACACGAATCCGGCCGCCGCTGTCGCGAGCACGGCGCCGACGATCCCGGCGACCTGCCCGAACACTCCCCCGCCCAGGAACCCGGTCAGTCCCTTGTTCCCACTGGTCAAACCCATCGACGACGCGATGTGCCAGAGCCCGAACAGCAGCGACCCGGCGGCGAAGACCCCGCGGGCACCGGTGATCCGGTCGAGGGTGCCGTGCAGGACACCGCGGAATGCCAGCTCCTCGGGGATCACGGTCTGCAGGGGGATGACGATCATCGACGCGATCAACGCGCCCGAGACGGTGGCGTAGCGGTCGGCCATGAAGAACGGCCGGGTCAGGGGAAGCAGCACGCCGATCCCCACCACCGCGAGCACCAACCCGACGGCGCCGAGCGCGTACATCGAGCCCTTTCGCCAGTGCCGCGGCGAGAGCCCCAGCTCCGCCCAGCCGAGCCCGCGCCGCCTGGTCAACGCGACCAGGACGACCGCCGCGATCGGCACGCTGGCGATGCTGGCCCACGCGTTGGTGAAGTGTGCGATCAGGTTCGTGCCGACCAGGACCAGGACCACCACGGCCACGTCGAGGTAGGCGTGAAACGCGTGGCGCTCGGCCGACGGAGCCGGCGCGTCCGCGACTGCCACACCGGCGCCAGGGAGGGCTGCGACTCCCGAAGCGGGCAGGGCAGCGACTCCCGAGGCGGGGAGAGCTGGGCCGAGTTCCCGAAACTGCATTGGACCCAGTGTACGGACGCGCCGTCCGGGGCCACCCGATCCGCGACCTCGGTGTCGGTGTCCTCCCCTACACTCGCGCCATGCCGACCGGGGTGGACCGCAGACGGGTGCTGGCGTACCGCTGGCACGCCCAGCAACTCGACCGCGCTCCCGGGACCGCGGGTCCGACGGACTGCGACATCCTCGACCTCGGCGTCCAGAACACCGGCCCCGACGGCGCCGCCTGGGCGCTGCGACTGCGCGGCGCGGCCGAGCCGGGGCCCGACGAGCGCGGCAGGCTCGCCCTCGCGTGGACGCTGCGCGGAGCGCCGCACCTCTACCGTCGCGGCGACCTGCCCGCGGTCGCCGTCGCCACCGCACCGCTGTCCGAGACCGACGCCGGCAAACGCATCTTCGACGCCAACAAGCCGCTGAAGGCGGCCGGCATCCCCGCGCTCGACGCCCTGCGCACCGTGGCCGGCCTGATGGACGAGATCGTCACCGAACCCACCGTCAAGGGCGCCATGTCCAGCGCCCTCACCGCCCGCGTCGAGGCCCCTTACCTACGGTTCTGCCGGCCCTGCGACGCCACCCACGTGTACGAGATGCCGTTCCGGCTGGCCGCCCTGCAGGCCGGGCTCGAGCTTCGGCCGGGCACCTCCCCGCCGGTGCTCGAGAAGATCCCCGGCTGGCGGCAGGCCGCCTTCGCCGCGTCGGGCGCCGAGGCGGACCCGCGGTTGGACGTCGTCCGCGGCTACCTGCGGTTCTACGGCCCGGCGGCCCCCGCGCAGGTCGCGGCCTTCCTCGACGCCCCGGTCCGGGACGTCAGGGCGCACTGGCCCGAGGACGCCGTCGACGTGCTCGTCGACGGCCAACCCCGCTCGATGCTCGCCGCGGACCTGGACGCGCTGCTGGCACCGCCGGACGACGACTCGGTCCGGTTGCTCGGCCCCTTCGACCCGTACCTGCAACTCAAGGACCGCGAGACGCTGGTGCCGGACCCCGACCACCGCAAGTCGCTGTGGCCCACGCTGGGCCGGCCGGGCGCGATCGCCCGCGGCGGCGAACTGGCCGGACTGTGGCGGCCGCGGGCGTCGGGCCGCAAACTCACCGTGGCGATCACCCCGTGGGGCCGGCTCTCCGCGGCGGTCCGCGCCGGCGTCCTCGAGCAGGCCGAGGCGCTGGCCGAGCATCGTGGCGTCGCGGCGGCCGGGGTGACCGAGGAGGCCTGACCGGGGCCGTCGAGCAGGGCCGATCGGCGCACCATTAGCCTGGACGAGCACTTCGTACCCCCTTGCTCAGGAGAGATGATGGCCGACTTCCTCTACGAGGACCTGCTCCCGATCGGTGAAGACACCACCGAGTACCGGCTGCTCACCGCCGAGGGGGTGTCCACCGTCGAGGGACCCGACGGCCGCACCTTCCTGCAGGTCGAGCCCGAGGCGCTGCGGCTGCTCACCGAGACCGCGCTGCACGACATCTCGCACTACCTGCGCACCGACCACCTGACGCAGCTGGCCAGCATTCTCGACGACCCCGAGGCGTCGAACAACGACAAGTTCGTCGCGTTGGACCTGCTCAAGAACGCAAACATCGCCGCGGCCGGCGTGCTGCCGATGTGCCAGGACACCGGCACCGCGATCGTGATGGGCAAGCGCGGCCAGCAGGTGCTCACCCCCGGTGACGACGAGGAGTCGATCGCCCGCGGCGTGTACGACGCCTTCACCCGGCTGAACCTGCGGTACTCGCAGAACGCCCCCATCACCATGTGGGACGAGAAGAACACCGGCAACAACCTGCCCGCGCAGATCGAGCTGTACGCGGACACGGCCAAGGGCCACGAGAACGCCTACAAGTTCCTGTTCATGGCCAAGGGCGGCGGCAGCGCCAACAAGTCCTACCTGTTCCAGGAGACGAAGGCGATCCTGAACCCGGACTCGATGATGCAGTTCCTCGAGGCCAAGATCCGCGCGCTCGGCACCGCGGCCTGCCCGCCGTACCACCTCGCGATCGTCGTCGGCGGCACGTCCGCCGAGTTCGCGCTCAAGACGGCCAAGTACGCGTCCGCGCACTACCTCGACGAGCTGCCCACCGAGGGCGCGATCACCGGCCGCGGCTTCCGCGACCACGAGCTGGAGAAGCAGGTCTTCGAGCTCACCCAGAAGATCGGCATCGGCGCCCAGTTCGGCGGCAAGTACTTCTGCCACGACGTCCGCGTCGTGCGTCTCCCCCGCCACGGTGCGTCGCTGCCCGTCGCGATCGCCGTGTCCTGCTCGGCGGACCGTCAGGCCAAGGCGAAGATCACCCCCGAGGGCGTCTTCCTCGAGCAGCTCGAGTTCAACCCGGGCCGGTTCCTGCCCGAGGTCACCGACAGCCAGCTCGATGCCGACACCGACGGCATCTCGGGCACCGGCAAGGGCGCCGCGGTCAAGATCGACCTCACCCGCCCGATGCCGGAGATCCTGGCCGAGCTGTCCAAGCACCCGGTCAAGACCCGCCTGTCGCTGACCGGCCCGCTGGTCGTCGCGCGCGACATCGCGCACGCGAAGATCAAGGAGCGTCTGGACGCCGGCGAGGAGATGCCGCAGTACCTCAAGGACCACCCGGTGTACTACGCCGGTCCGGCCAAGACCCCCGAGGGCCTGGCGTCCGGGTCCTTCGGACCCACCACGGCCGGCCGCATGGACTCCTACGTCGAGCAGTTCCAGGCCGCGGGTGGCTCGATGATCATGCTGGCCAAGGGAAATCGGTCCAAGCAGGTCACCGACGCGTGCAACACGCACGGCGGCTTCTACCTCGGTTCCATCGGCGGCCCGGCCGCGCGCCTGGCCCTGGACTGCATCAAGAACGTCGAGATCGTCGAGTACGAAGAGCTCGGTATGGAGGCGGTCTGGAAGATCGACGTCGAGGACTTCCCCGCGTTCATCGTCGTCGACGACAAGGGCAACGACTTCTTCGCGCACACCGGCGAGGTCACCGTGACGATCGGCAAGCGCCCCGGCCTCTAGAACAACACGAAACCGGGCCCCCCGGGATTATTTCCGGGGGGGCGGGTTTGGTGTGGGGGCGGCTCGCCTGAATGTCGGCCAGGATGTTCACCCGCCGCTGCAAGTAGCGCGGAGTCGACCCAAACCAGATCGCCGACCGGGCTGTCGGTGAAGTCGGCCAGTTCCCCTGCCACCCGGTCGAACCAGACGAGGTAGTAGATCCCGAAGGTTCCGGTCAGACCTCTTCCAGCGCCTGCCCGCGACGTTCCGGCAGCGCCGTCGTCGCGACCGCGGCGATCGCGAAGGACACCGCGAACACCCCGAACACCAACGGATTTCCGCCTCCCGTCAGCAGCCACGGCACCATCAGCGGCGCGATGATCGACGCGATCCGGCCGAATGCCGCCGCCGCCCCGGTCCCCGAGCCCCGCGTCGTCGTCGGGTAGAGCTCGGGACCGATCGCGTACAACGCGCCCCAGGCGCCAAGGTTGAAGAACGACAACGCCATTCCCGCCGCCACGATCTGCGTCGGGGTGTCCGCCAGCCCGAACGCGCCCGCCGACACCGCGGAGCCGACCAGGAACAGCGCCAGGGTGCCGCGGCGCCCCCACGCCTCGATCAGCCAGGCCGCGACCGCATAACCGGGCAGCTGGGCGAGGGTGATCACGAGCGTGTACTGGAACGACTTCACCAGGTCGAAACCCTGCTCGACCAGCAGGCTGGGCAGCCAGATGAACGCGCCGTAGTAGGACAGGTTGATGCAGAACCAGACGGTCCACAGCGCCCCCGTGCGCCTGCGCAGCCGGGGCGACCAGAGAGACTCGGCGGCGCCGTCGACGCGGGCCTCTGCCGGCGCCCGGGGCACAGGCTCGGGCTCGGGCGTCAGGACCGCCCGCCCGATCGGGGGCGACTCCTCGAAGGACCGGACCGCGGCCTCCGCCTCGGCGTGGCGGCCGCGCCGTTCGAGGAAGCGGACCGACTCGGGGAGGCCGAGCCGGACCACCACCGCGTACGCGGTGGGCACCACCCCCACCGCCAGCGCCCACCGCCAGCCGTCGTCGCCGAGCGGCACCACGTAGTAGCCGATCAGGGCGGCCAGGATCCAGCCGACCGCCCAGAACGCCTCCAGCGCCACCACCATCCGGCCACGCAGGCTGCGCGGGGCGTACTCGCTGACCAGGGTCGACGCGACGGGCAGCTCGGCGCCGAGGCCGAGCCCGACCACGAAGCGCAGCGCCATCAGCACCGCCACCGAACCCGCCAGCGCGGTGGCGCCGGTCGCGACGCCGTAGATCAGCAGGGTCGCGGCGAACACCTGCCGCCGGCCGATCCGGTCCGCGAGCAGCCCGCCGACGCTGGCCCCGACTGCCATCCCGACGAAGCCGATCGAGCCGATCCAGGACAGCTGGGTCCTGCTCAGCTCCCAGTGCACGGCCAGCGCGGCCATCACGAACGAGATCAGCCCGACGTCCATCGCGTCGAGCGCCCAGCCGACGCCGGACCCGAGCAGCAGCCGGCCGTGCCTACGGGTGAACGGAAGCGCGTCGAGGCGCTCGGTGCGGGTCCGGGTTTCCGGACCCGCGGGCTCCACTACGACGTCCAGAGCGCCGCGACCAGGACGGTGACCACGGACAGCCCGCCGACCGCGTGCACCAGGTTGACGTTGGGCTGGCCCTTCTTCTGCTTGGCCCGGGTGATCTCCGCGAGGGCGACGATGACGAGGGAGAGCACCAGCTTGACGGCGATCTTGGCGTGGATGTAGTTCTTGTCCAGCGCGCCCTCACCGAGGCCGACGATGATCAGCCCGGTCACGAACTGGGCGCGGGCGCCCCACACCATCACCTCGGAGACCCGGGGCGCGTTCAGCACGGCAAAGTAGCCACCGACCAGCGCCGCCATACCGAGCAGGTGGCACACGACGAAGATGTTGTACACGACAGTCATGCCCGCACCCTATCGCGGTGGACGAGTTCCGCCCTCCCCGATCGCGTCTGATCGGGAAGGGCGGAAGGACGTGTCTGCTGGCCGCTTTCGGGCTAGACGGTGCCGGCGAGCCGGGTCGCGAGCAGCGTGGTGAAGCGGGCCGGGTCGTCGAGCTCCCCGCCCTCGGCGAGCAGCGCCATGCCGTAGACGAGCTCGGCGGTGTCCGCCAGGCCCGGGTCCTCGGCACGGTCGGCGTGCGCCGCGCGCATCGCGGTCACCAGCGGGTGCGTCGGGTTCAGCTCGAGGATGCGCCGTGACGGCGGGACCGGCTGTCCGGACGCCCGGTACATCCGCTCGAGGGTCGGCGACATGCTGAAGGCGTCGCCGACCAGGCAGGCCGGGGAGGAGGTCAGCCGGCTGGACAGGCGCACCTTCGTGACCTGCTCACCGAGGGACTCCGTCATCCAGTCGAGCAGTCCCGCGAAGTCCTTCTCCTGCGCCTCGCGCTCGGACTCGTTGGCCTTCTTGTCGTCCTCGCTGTCGAGATCGACCTCGCCCTTGGCGATCGACTGGAACGTCTTGCCCTCGAACTCCGGGACCGACCCGACCCACATCTCGTCGACGGGGTCGGTGAGCAGCAGCACCTCGAGCCCCTTCGCACGGAACGCCTCCATGTGCGGGGAGCTCTCGAGCAGCTGCCGCGACTCGCCGGTCGCGTAGTAGATCTGCTCCTGGCCGTCCTTCATCCGCGTGACGTACTCGGCGAGGGAGGTCGACTCCTCCTCGCTGTGAGTCGACGCGAACGACGAGATCTCCAGCAGCGCATCGCGATTGTCGGTGTCGGAGAGCAGGCCTTCCTTGACCGCGCGGCCGAACTCCGCCCAGAAGGTGCGGTACTCGTCGGGGCGCTGCGCCTTCATGTCCTTGACGGTGGCGAGCACCTTCTTGGTGAGCCGGCGACGGATCGCGCGGATCTGCCGGTCCTGCTGCAGGATCTCGCGGGAGACGTTCAGGGACAGGTCCTGCGCGTCCACCACGCCCTTGACGAACCGCAGGTACTCCGGCATCAGCTGGTCGCAGTCGTCCATGATGAACACGCGCTTGACGTAGAGCTGCACGCCGGTCCGGCCGTCGCGGTTGAACAGGTCGAACGGCGCGTGCGACGGAATGAACAGCAGCGCCTGGTACTCGAAGGTGCCCTCCGCCTTCATCGGGATGATCTCCAGCGGCTCGTCCCAGGCGTGGGCGATGTGCCGGTAGAACTCCTTGTACTCGTCGTCGGAGACCTCGTCGCGCGAGCGCGCCCACAGCGCCTTCATCGAGTTGATCGTCTCGGCCTCGACCGTGACCTGGTCGGCCTCGCCGTCCTCGGTCGCCGGTGTGCGCCGCTCGACGTCCATCCGGATCGGCCAGGCGATGAAGTCGGAGTAGCGCTTGACGAGTTCCCGGATCTTCCGCTCCGACGTGTAGTCGTGCAGGTGGTCCTCGGTGTCCTCGGGCTTGAGGTGCAGCGTCACGGCGCTGCCCTGCGGCGCGTCCTCGACCGTCTCGATCGTGTAGGTGCCCTCGCCGGTGGACTCCCAGCGCGTCGCCTGGCTCTCGCCGGCCCGACGGGTGAGCAGGGTGACCTTGTCGGCGACCATGAACGTCGAGTAGAAGCCGATGCCGAACTGACCGATCAGCTCCTCCGAGGCCGCGGCGTCCTTCGCCTCGCGCAGCTTGCGGCGCAGCTCCCCGGTGCCGGAGCGGGCCAGCGTGCCGATCAGGTCCACCACCTCGTCCCGGGACATGCCGATGCCGTTGTCCCGGACGGTGAGGGTGCGCGCCTGCTCGTCCACCTCGATCTCGATGTGCAGGTCCGACGTGTCCACGTCGAGGTCCTTGTCGCGGAAGGCCTCGAGCCGCAGCTTGTCCAACGCGTCCGAGGCGTTGGAGACCAACTCCCGCAGGAAGGAGTCCTTGTTCGAGTAGACCGAGTGGATCATCAGGTCCAGCAGCTGGCGGGTCTCCGCCTGGAACTCCAGCTGCTCGCGTTCTCCGGTGTGCACGTTCAATCCGATTCCCTTCGACAGCAGAACCTCTGCGCCAGATTTGTCGACGGAATGATACGCCGCACCTCACGGCCGTTCGGGTGGTCCCCGAACACGGGCGAGGCCCGGAGGAGCGATTGCTCCGCCGGGCCTCTTCCGTGGGATTCGGCGGGCTTGCTACGGACCGACAGCCCACAGGGTTGCCAGGTGGGTGGCCGCGTCGGCCCCGAGGAAGGGAAGAAGTGCGTCGAAAATGATCGTGGACATCTGTTGACTCCGTTCGAAGACTCGTCGAGTCGTCACGTGCTGGCCGGAAACCCGCGTACTGGTAGCAGGGTATCGGCGGTGGGGCCGCTCCGCCACCGATTCCCTCAACCCGCCACCGGCTCCTAGAAGACGAAGGGAATCAGCCGCTTGGTCCGTCGCATGTACTCCCGGTACGGATCGCCGAGGCCCTCCGCGAGCACCCGCTCCTCGTACGGGATCCGGACGGCGTAACCGAGCACCAGGCCACCCACCGCCAGCGGGGACAGCCAGTTCGTGTACGCGATCGTGAACCCGAATGCGCAGATCAGCGCGCCGGTGTACGACGGGTGCCGGATCCGCCGGTAGAGCCCGGTGTCGACCACCCGCTGCCCCGCCGTGGTCTGCACCCCGAAGGTGAACGACGCGCCCAGCTCTTGCACGGCGCGCAGTCGCAGCCCCTGTCCGGCGACCGCGATCGTCAGGCCGGCGACGAACAACCAGCCGGCGCCGGTCGTGATCACCGTGGCGGGCACCAGCAGGCTGACCGCGAGGCCACCCAGGTACGCCACCAGCAACCCCAGACCGACCGCCAGCCCGCTGCCCCGGTCAGGGCTCTCGGGTGCGCGATGGCGACGACCGATCCAGATCTCCGAGGACACCAGGGCCACCCCGGCCAGGGCGAGCACCGCGCCCGCCGCCGGGTGCGAGGCGAAGTACGGCTCCGCCGACGTCATCGCCGGAACCGCACAACTGCGGGACGAGCGTCGCCGCACCTCATGCCCCTAGACGATAGGTTCTCCGCGCCGGTTCGGCGTCGACACTGCGTCGCGAACCTCGTCGACCGCCTGGTGGAGCAGTCGCTCGTACTCGTCGACGTCGTCGAGGACGGCGGGGCTGGTGGCGACGCCGATGGTGACGGTGTCACCGATGCCGTGCACCCCGTGGGTCAGGCCCATGAACTGCGAGAGCGCCGGGAAGCCGGAGGTGAACCGGACCGCGCCGCCACCGAGGCGCAGGTCCGCGGGGCCGCGGTCGACGCTCGAGACCACGGTGTCGCCGGTGACGGCGTCGGGGACGGCCGTGAAGTCGAACTGCTCGACGCCCCACCGCACCAGCGGTCCTGGGACCCCGCGCAGCGCACGGTCGGCAGCCGCGGCGGCCGGGTGCTCGCCCCGCACCCGCGCTCGTGCCAGCGACGCGGCGATCGCGGCGGCGCGCTCCCCCAGGTCCGCGGTCTCCGGGTGCAGGTCCACCGCGACATTGCGGAAGTGGTTGCGGGCCAAGGCTGCGCCGGGCTTGGCCACGGTCACCTCGGCGACCAGCCCGTCCGCCCTCCCCCTCGCCTGCAGGTAGCGGGTGAGCGCCAGCGAAATCGCGGTCATCGCACCCACCGTCACGGTGACGCCGTCGCCCCGCAGGTCCGCGGCGTTGCGGACCACCGTCCGGATCTGTCGCCGTTCGTCGGGCCGGGCGTTCGTGAGGCCCTTGGGACGGCTCGGCGGCGACGGCGGGATGCTGCCGTCCGCGGTGCCGCGCTCCAGGTCCTGGTGGGTGCGGTGCGCCCGCGGCGCGGCCGCGGCGAGTTCGGCCAGTTGCATCGGCAGACGGGCCACCGCCCGCACCAGCGCCGACGCCGGTCGCCACGGCTCGGGCCGGGTACCGGACCCGGTGGGGTGCGGGCCGAACAGTTCGCGGGCCAGCCCCGCGGCGCGTCGGCCGTCCGCCAGTGCGTGTGCCACCTGCAGCACCGCCACCGCGGCCGCCTCGTCGCCCCCTGGCGCGCCCTCGGCGACTCCGAAAAGGTGCAGCCGCCAGGGTGTTTCACGTGGGTCGAGCCGGCCGGTGAGCAACCCCTCGACCGCCGACCGGCATCCCGCCCAGTCCGTCGCGGTCTCGTGCAGCACCACCTGGCTGCCGTCGATCTCCCCCGGCACCCAGTACGGGTAGTCCGCGCGGAACGGCACCTCGCGGACGCGTAGTCGCAGGTCCGCGACGGCGCCTGCCCGTGCGAGCAGCTCGATCCGGACCGCGTCCAGGCCGCGCTCCGGGGCGTCGAAGCAGTACAGCAGGAACTGGTCGGTGGGAATCTTCCGCGAGATCCAATAGGTCTGGGCGTCAGGGGGACTCATCCGCGGCACCGCCGGAAGATATCACCGACCGCCGACGCCGGGGCGGCCGCCGTGGCAGGCTCTGGCGGGACCCGGCACCCGCCAGGCGAGGGAGGTTCAGTCGATGCGATTCCCGTGGCGCTTGCCGGCGGCAGGCGCGGTGACCGTGCTGCTCGCGACGGGTCTCGGTGTCGCCGCTCCCGGCACCGCCTGCGCATGCTCATGTGCGGCATTCGCCACGCCGGAGGAGGCCGTGAGCCACGCCTCGGGGGTGTTCGTGGCCCGTGCCACCGACGTGGCATCCGGCGGGTTCACCGACACGTACCAGTTCGCGGTCTCGGAAGTGTTCAAGGGCGACGTCGGGCCGACGACCACGGTCGGCACCCTCTCGGACGGCAACGGCTGCGGAACCGGTTTCGAGGTCGGCCGGGAGTACCTGCTGTTCGTGTCCCGGCCGTACGACGTGAGCGCGGCCTGGGAGGCGTACTCCTGCGGGCCGTACACCGGGACCCCGTTCGACGTGCGGGCGGCGACCGAGCGGGTCTACGGCGCGGCCCGTGCGCCGTCGGCGGACGGGCCGGTCCACCGGATCACCCCGTGGACGCGGATGACCGCCGCCGTCCCGCTGCCGTTGCTGGCAGTGGGCGCGGCGGCGGCCGCCGGGCTGTCCTGGTGGGTCGTCTCGGCGATGCGCAGGCGGCGCCGGTCCACCGACTGACGGCTACTTGCCGGTCAGCGCGCCTCGGCCACCGCCGCGAGCTGCGCCAGCCCCTTCTCGAAGTCCTTGCCCACCATCTTGTCCATGCTGAAGGCGAACCCGAACAGCTTGAAGAACCAGTTCTTCCGGCCGGTCATCTGCCAGCGGACCGTGGTGCCTGTTTCCGTCGGCTCGAGCAGGAAGGTGGTGACGTTCTCGGCCTTGAACGGCTCGAGGAATGTCAGGTCCAGCTTCACCTTCCGCCCGGGCACAGATTCGGTGACGGTCATCGACCCCGACCCCGCCTTCTAGTTTCCCTGCCAGGCGTAGGACGCGCCGACCCCACTGTCGGGCCCGGTGTACGTGCGCGTCATGTCGGGGTCGAGGCCCTCCCACGGCGACCACGCGGTCCAGTGGTGGAAGTCGTCGATCAGCGCGTGCAGGGTCGCCGGATCCGCGGCGATCTCAGCGGATCGTTCGACGAGGAAGGTGTCGGCCGCCATGGGCGTCTCCTGCTTCTGCGTGCGGGGTCTCGGCCCCTGGCTGGTCTCCGGATGCCTCGACGGTCAGCCGGCGGCATCCTCTTTCAGCGTGTGCGCGACGAGGGCGTTCGCGTGTCCGTGGCCCATCCCGTGTTCGGCCTTCAGCCACGCGACGAGTTCCATGTGCCCGCTCAGCTCCGAGGCACGGATCATCGACTTCCACTCACTGATCGGCCGGCCGTACTTCTTCTCGATCGACGGGAAGTAGGAGGCCGGACCCTGCACTGGCTCAGTCATGTTCGCCGACGCTACCGCCCGGGTCCGACATGCGCCCACTCTCGGCGGGCGCCCGGAGCCCCGTGTGCCACGCCGAATTGCCAGGGTCCTCTCAGTCGCTCCTGTCCGGATTCTTACCCGCGACGAGCAGCATGGCCTCATGAAGCAGGTAACCGTCCTCGCCGTCGGCGGCACCGGGGAGTCCCACCCCGACGACCGCCGCACCGAGGTGACGGGCCTGCTGCGCGAGGTCACCGGCGCGCTGGACGCTCGCTTCGACTCGCGGTGGGTCGGCTACCCGGCGTCGTACGGCCCGGTCGCGGCGGGCGGTCTGAGTTTCCGGCGCAGCACCGAGGTCGGCGTCCGGCGGGTGCTCGACGCACTCGAGGTCGCCGACGGGCCGGTCATGCTGATCGGGTACTCGCAGGGCTGCAGCGTCATCCGCGAGGTGCTGGGACACATGGCGGACGGACGCGTCCGCTGCGATGTCGCCGCCGCGGGCCTGATCTCCGATCCGCAACAGCCCGAGGGCGCGGTGCCGGGGTGTCGCGGCCGCGGTGTCGCCGGGACGGGACCTGCCGTACCGGAATCGGTTCCGGTCCTGTGGATCGGACACCCGGAGGACATGATCTGCAACGCCAGCGACGACAGCCTCGTCCGCGACATCGCCGACCTCACCCGCTGGATGTCGATGCGGGACCTGCGCACCTGGCTCGCGAAGACATGGGAACTGATCCGTCGCAACAGCTTCCAGAACGCCACCAAGACCCGCGTGAGCGTCCGGCAGTGGCGCACCGACCTGCGGCGCCTGCGCACCGCGATGCTCGAGGTGCTGGGCTACCTACCCCCGCGCCTGACCTGGCGCGGCATCCAGGTGGCCAACCCACGGGGCGGTCGGCACGTCGCGTACGCCACCGAGCCGCTGGACGCGAGAGGACTGTCCGGATGCGAGGTGCTGGCGCAGTGGATCCAGGTCCAGGCCACGTTCGGACGGTGCCCGACCGGCCGGGCATCGCTCCGCGCTGCTTGACCGCGGCGGGCCGGGGCAACAAAAAACGCCCCCGTAGCTCAACCCGAGTGTGTGAACATCCGGGAGCGACGGAGGCGTCTTTGCATTCCCCTACCAAAGAGCCTGCAGGCTCACTGTAGCCGATCCGGTCCGGGCCGCCGACGGCGGTCGGCACGCACCATCTCCACCAAAAGCGCTGAGTGCCATGAACGGATGAATCCGTACCGCTTGACGCACGGGCCGCCCGATCACCTGGTAGGGATGCGGTGACCTGAAACGAAGGAACGCCGTTGTACCGCCCACCAGCACCGCCACCGGAACCCGTCCCGCGCACCAAACGCGCCCGCAGCCTCCTCCCCTGGATCGCGGGCGCAGTGGGCGTGGCTGCGGCTGTCGGGTTCTTCGCACCCGACGCGCCCGCCCCGTCGTCTACGACGACAGCCTCGACGACGGCGCAGACCACGGCCCCGACGACGACCCGGCGGGCGGACAAGCCGCTCTCCACGCCGACGGAGAAGCCCCTCGCCGCACCGGCCGTGACCGGAAGCGCCGACACCTCAGACTCCGCGACCGGCGCGCTCGCCACCCTCGGCACCCTGCCGGTCAAGGGTCGCGCCCCGAAGACCGGTTACGACCGCGCCCTGTTCGGGCAGGCCTGGTCCGACGACGTGACCGTCGACGGCGGCCACAACGGCTGCGACACCCGCAACGACATCCTGCGACGCGACCTGACCGCGGTCGCGCTCAAACCCGGCGCCAACGGCTGCACCGTCCTGTCCGGTACCCTCGCCGACGCCTACACCGGTGCCACCATCGACTTCACCCGCGGCCAGGACACGTCGCGGGCAGTGGAGATCGATCACGTGGTGGCTCTGTCGGATTCGTGGCAGAAGGGCGCGCAGCAACTCGACGAGCCGGCGCGCCGCAACTTCGCGAACGACCCCCGGAACCTGCAGGCGGTCGACGGCCCGACCAACCAGCGCAAGAGCGACGGCGACGCCGCCACCTGGCTGCCACCGAGCAAGGCGTACCGCTGCACCTACGTCGCCCGACAGGTCGAGGTGAAGGCCGCGTACCGCCTGTGGGTCACCGAGGCCGAGCGAGACGCGATCGCGCGGGTGCTCGGGGACTGCGGCGCGGCACCGGCCCGGGTGGTGCCGGCGGCCGCCGACGAGCAGTCCGACGACAGGGACCGTGCGGTGGCGCCGCGGACGGCACCCGAGCCGGTGCGAGAGCAGGTCCCCGCTCCCCCGGCACCCGCACCGCGCCAACAAGCCCCGGCGCCGGCCCCGCCCGTCGTCGCTCCCGCGCCCGTCCCGTTGGTCGCCCCGCCGGAGCCGGCGCCCCGCGCGGCCGTGTCGTACGCCAACTGCAGCGCCGTCCGCGCCGCGGGTGCGGCCCCGATCCACGCCGGCGATCCCGGCTACAGCAGCAAGCTCGATCGGGACGGCGACGGGGTCGCCTGCGAGTAGCTCCGCCGAACTCGCCGCAGCGGACCCGCCACTCGTGATAGAACACGTTCTAATTGTGTGCGGCGGATCACCGCGCGGCGCACGGCCACGACCGCACGCCACCGAAGGATCTCGATGCACTGGTACACCGGGAACACCGCCTACGACACCGTCCTGACGATCGCATTCGCGTTCGCCGCATTCGTCATCGTCGGCGGTCTCTTCGCGCAGAGTTCGTACGGCCGATTCTCTTCGACCACACTGGGATTCAATCTCAACCCGAAGCTGGGCTGGTGGTTGATGGAGATCCCCGCGACGGTGGTCTTCGCGGTCTTCTACCTCTCGGGACCGAACCGTTTCGAACCCACGTCGCTGGTGCTTGCCGCGATCTGGCTGCTGCACTACGCCAACCGCGGTTGGTTCTTCCCGCTGTCCATCCGGCAGGTTCCCGGCAAACGCAGCACGTTCAACGTGTCGGTCATCGTCATGGGCATGCTGGTGACCTGCATGCACGGCTACCTCAACGGCGCCTTCTTCAGCCACGACTACCTCGGCCAGTACGGCACCGAGTGGCTCACGGACCCGCGCTTCCTGACCGGCGTCGTGATCTACCTCGGCGGGTTCGTCCTGCTGGTGAACTCTGAGTCCATCGTGCGCAACCTGCGCGACAAGGCGAACCCGGGTGCCACCGAGTACAAGGTTCCCTACGGCGGCGGGTTCCGGTTCGTCACCAGCCCCGCCTATCTCGGCGAGCTGATCGCGTGGGCCGGCTTCGCACTGCTGACCTGGTCGCTGGCGGGAGTCGTCATCTTCCTGATCACCGCGGGCAACCTGATCCCCCGAGCCGTCGCCACCCACAAGTGGTACCGGGAGAAGTTCGCCGACTACCCGGACGACCGGAGGGCGCTCGTGCCGTACCTGGTCTGAGATGACAGGTCAGGTCCACCGCACTTCTCCGGAGACGAGCAGTAGGTCGGATTCGCGCACCCGGCGGACACCCTCATCGCGAATCCGACCCACCACGATCGTGACAGCCCGTCGCCGACGGGCTGAGTGAACAGCCTGCCTAGGCCAGGAAGCGGGCCAGCGTCTCTGCAATGCAGACCGGCTTGGCCGCGCCCTCGCATTCGACAGTCACCTTCAGCAGGACCTGGACTCCCCCGGGCACCTCGTCCACGGCAGTCAGCTTCCCGTGAGCCCGGACCCGCGCGCCGGCGGGGACGGGTGCGGGGAAGCGCACCCGGTCGAGTCCGTAGTTCACGGCCGCCGTCACGTTCTCGACGCGGATGATGTCCTCCAGGAACCGGGACAGCAGCGAAAGCGTCAGGTACCCGTGGCCGATCGTTCCGCCGAAGGGGCCCTCGGCCGCCCGCACCGGATCGGTGTGGATCCACTGCCGGTCCTCGGTGCATTCGGCGAAGGTGTCGATCCGGTCCTGCGTCACGCTGACCCAGTCACTGGTTCCGAGATCGGTGCCGGCCGCCGTTCGCAGTTCGTCGAGGGAGCCGAAGGTGGTCCCCCCCGTGATGGTCCGCCCCGTCTTGGTCAGCTCCGTCACGGTCCCCTCCGTCATATGGAGACTCCACCGTCCACGGGAAGCACGACGCCGGTGATGTACCCGGCCTCGATCGAGGCGAGGAACGCCACGGCGGCGGCCATCTCGCGCGGGTCGGCGAACCGGCCCATCGGGACCTGCGAGTTCAACTCGGCCCTCTTGTCGTCCGGGATGGAGGCGATCATGCGGGTCTCGGCGTTCGGGGAGATCGCGTTGACGGTGACGCCGAATCGGGCGAGTTCCTTGGCCGCGGTCTTGGTGAAACCGATGATCCCGGCCTTGGCCATCGCGTAGTTGGACTGACCGGGGTTGCCGCGCAGACCTGTGTACGAGGTGACGTTGACGATGCGGCCGTACCCGCGGTCACGGAAGTGCGGCACGCACGCCCGGGTGAACCGGAAGGTTCCGCCGGCGTGGACGGCCATCACCTGCTCGTAGTCGTCGTCGCTGAGCTTCCACAGCACCCGGTCGCGGAGAATGCCGGCGTTGTTGACGAGCACGTCGATCCGGCCGGTCTCGCCGACCACCTTGTCGACGACCGCCTGAACCGACGCGCTGTCGCTGACGTCGGCCACCGCCGAGCGGCACCCCACGTCCGCCACGGCCTCCACCAGGGCGTCACCGTCGAAGTCGACGAGGTACACCACGGCACCGGCCTCGTGGAAGAAGCGACCCAGTTCCAAGCCGATGCCGCGCGCGCCACCGGTGACGATCACGGACTGCCCCGCGAAGTCGAAGGACAGGCTCGATGCGCTCTGCCGCTGTTCCACAATGGTTTCCGTCATGATCAGTTCAGCCTTTCGAAGATGATTGCCATGCCCTGGCCGCCGCCGATGCACATGGTCTCGAGACCGAACTGCCGGTCCCGTTCCTGGAGCGAGTGCAACAGGGTGGTTGTGATCCGGGCGCCGGTGGCCCCGAACGGGTGCCCGAGCGCGATCCCGCCGCCGTTGACGTTGAGCTTGTCGATGTCGATGCCGAGTTCGCGGTAGGAGGGGATCACCTGCGCGGCGAACGCCTCGTTGATCTCGACGAGGTCGATGTCGGAGATCGACAGACCGGCCTTCGCCAGGGCCCGCCGCGACGCCTCGACCGGTCCGAGACCCATGATCTCCGGCGACAGCCCGCTGACCGCGGTGGAGACGACCCGCGCCAGCGGGGTCAGTCCCAGCTCGGCGGCGCGGCGGTCGCTCATGACGACCAGTGCGGCGGCGCCGTCGTTGAGGGGGCACGCGTTGCCGGCCGTGACGGTGCCGGACTCGCGGAACACCGTCCGCAGCGTCGACAGCTTCTCGACGGTGGTCCCGGCGCGGGGTCCGTCGTCGGCCCGCACGACGGTCCCGTCCGGCAACACGACCGGCGTGATCTCCCGGTCGAAGAACCCGTCCGCGATCGCCTTCTCGGCCAACTGCTGTGAGCGCGCGGCGAACTCGTCCTGCTCGGCCCGGCTGATCCCGCGCAGCGTCGCGACGTTCTCCGCCGTCTGCCCCATCGAGACGTAGATGTCGGGAAGTGCACCCTCGGCCCGCGGATCGGTCCACGCCCGGTTGGTCGCGGCGAGCTCCGCCGTCCGTGCCTGAGCCTGCGCGAAGAACGGATTCTGGAACTGCTCCTCGCCGACGCCCACGCCGTACCGCGAGACGCACTCGACACCGGCCGAGATGAACACGTCACCGTCACCGGCCTTGATCGCGTTCACCGCCATCCGCGTGGTCTGCACGCTCGACGCACATGCGCGGTTCACCGTGGCGCCGGGGACAGCGTCCATGCCCAGCTGAACCGCGACACGCCTGGCGATGTTCTCGCTGTGCTCGCCGCTGTGCTCCCAACCACCCAGGTACAGGTCCTCGACAGAGTTCGGGTCGAGCGCCGGCACCAGGTCCAACGCCGCCCGAACCATCTGCGCTGCAAGATCGTCCGGCCGCATCCCGGTCAACGACCCCTTGCCCGCTCGGCCGATCGGCGAGCGCGCGGTCGCGACGATGACTGCTTCGGTCATGATTCGTAACTCCCGTTCCGCCGGCAGCAGCCGGCACAGGTCACAGCGCCATCGCGCGTGATGACTTCCTTGCGTCCTTCACGGACTCGGTCGAACCGGTCCCCGCCCGCCGCGTCGGCGTTCACCCGAGCGGGCGGGCGGGGCTCCAGTTCCGTTTACTTCAAACCTTTTTCACCGGCGAGTCCGTCGATCCACCGGGAGAGCGCGGCGCGGGTGGCGTCGACATCTCGGTGGTGCACCGCACGGAGGCCGAACTGCGAGGCCGCGTCGGTGTTGACGTCCGCATCGTCGACGAAGGCAACCTTCTCGCTCGGCAACTCGAGCAGGTTCAGCACATGCTCGAAGGCGTCCCGGTCGGGCTTGCGCTTCCCGATCTCCCCCGAGATGACCACCGGGGAGAACAGCGCGTCGATCTGTGCGCGGGGGTAGGTGTTTCCCCAGCTGTTGGACAGCAGGGCCACGCGGATGCCGAGTGCTCTCAGGTCTGCCACGAGTTCGAGCATCTCGGGTGCGAGTCGCATCTCGGCAAACATCCCGGCGAGCAACCCGGTGGACTCGACGGGTCCGTCGTCACGGGAGCGGAGTTCCGCCGCCAGCAGCGAGTCGAACTCGGGGATGCTGATGTGGCCCTTCTCCAACCGGTGGATCGGGGTGCCGTCGGGGGCATCGCGGGACATCCACGACTTCAGCACCCGCGAGAACGAGTCGGGATCGATCCGATCCCGGTCCATCCACGCACGAAGGGAGTCGCCCACCGGCGTGGTCAGAACTCCGCCGTAGTCGAACACGACGGCTTCGACGGACGCCGCGTCCAACCCGGTCCGAGAACCGGCAACCTGCGGGCCCATACCTACTCGGCCCCGCCGACGAGGGTGAGGCCGCCGTCGACCACCATTGTCTGACCGGTGATCCAGGACGCGTCGTGGGACAGCAGGAAGGCGACGGCGCCGGCGATGTCACTCGGGTCGCCGAGTCGCTTGAGCGGGTACACGGAGCTCACCGCTTCCTCCCGCCCCTCGTACAGGGCGGAGGCGAACTTCGTCTTGACCACGGCGGGAGCGACCGCGTTGACCCGGATCCCGGGCCCGTTCTCCACCGCGAGCTGCGAGGTGAGGTGCGTGAGCAACGCCTTCGTGGCTCCGTAGAAGCCGATACCGGGCGACGTCTGCAGGCCGGCCACCGAGGTGACGTTGACGACGGATCCGCCGTGTTCACCCATCCAGGCTCTGTGCGCCTTCTGGATCCACGACAGCGTCGCCAGGCAGTTCACTTCCACGATCTTGCGGGCGGCCGCCGGGTCCAGGTCCATCAACGTCCCGTACACGGGGTTGATGCCGGTGTTGTTCACCAGGAAGTCGAGGCTCCCGAAGTTGTCGACGGCGCGCTGCACCGCCTCGCTCTGGTGATCGGCGTCGTCGCTGCTGCCGGCAACCGCGATGGCGTTCTGCGGACCGCCCAGCGCAGTGACCGCATCACCGAGGGATTCCGGATTACGGGCGGTGACAACAACTTTCGCGCCCTCGTCCACCAGGCGTTGGGCAATTCCCAAACCGATGCCCCGGCTCGCGCCGGTGACGATGGCAACCCGGCCCTCCAGTCGCTTACTCAATGCCTACTCCTTGATGGTCTGAAGGTGGCCCTACTGGACTGACTGCGGCACCCGCCGCTTCCCTCCTCCTCGAGCGGAGGAGGATCGCCGCCCTCCTGGCCGACAAGGTCCGACGACCAGGAGGGCGCGGCGTCGAACTCAGGGTTCGACGATCTGCTTTCCGAAGTTCCCGCCGCTCAGCATGCTGATGAATGCCTTGGGCGCGTTCTCGATTCCCACAGCGATGTCTTCCTTGTACTTGATCTTGCCCTCGGCGAGCCAGCCACCGAGCTCGGAGACGGCCGCCGGCCAGTACTCGCGGTGGTCGGCGATCACGAAGGAGTACACGTTGACGCGGTGCATCAGCAGGTGCCGCAGCCCCTTGACCCCGTAGGGCTCGGTGGCGTTGTACTGACTGATGTTGCCGCACAGTGCGATGCGTCCGTGATCCGCCATCCGGCCGAGAACCGCGTCGAAGACCGGGCCGCCGACGTTCTCGAACAGGACGTCGACGTAGTCGGGCGTCGCCGCCGCGAGGTCCTTCTCGAAGGTCTCCGACTTGTAGTCGACACACACGTCGAAGCCGAGCTCCTCGACGACGTACCGGCACTTCTCCGGTCCACCGGCGATACCGACGACGCGGCATCCCTTCAGCTTCGCGATCTGGCCGACCACGCCGCCGACCGCGCCGGAAGCGGCGGTCACGACGACGGTCTCGCCGGCCTGCGGCTTGGCCAGTTCCAGCAGACCGTAGTGCGCGGTGGCACCGGTCATCCCGAGGACGCTGAGCGAGGCCGAGAGCGGGCCGTTGGCCGGGTCGATGATCCGGACAACGTCCTTGGTGACCAGACCGTGGGTCCGCCAGCCCAGCGAGCACACGACGGTGGAGCCCACCGGCAACTCGGGATCCTTGCTCTCGATCACCTCGGCGACCGTCGTTCCGGGCATCACGTCGCCCGGGTTCAGGTGCGGCACGTAGGAGCGGATCGGATCCATCATGGGCCGCATGTAGGGGTCCAGGGACAGGTACAGCACCTTGACCAGCGCCTGACCATCGGCCGGGACGGGCAGGGCCGAGGACTCGACGAGGAAGTCGTCGACGGTGAGGTCTCCGGCGGGGTGCCGCCGCATCTTGACCTGAATGTTCTGGGTCATCGCGAGCCAGCTCCGTTCAGCAGCGCCTCGGCGTTGCGGTACATGTAGGCGTCCAGTGCGTTCTCGTCGATGTCGAGCGCGAGGGTCGCGTGCACCGACTCCTCGATCCCGGCGAACGAGTAGGCCGAGGCGTAGAGGAAGCGGCTGGGGAGCCAGTTCAGGCCCTGACGGAACGCGTCGCCGCCGGCGGCGAACATGTAGACGTCCGGGGAGATGAAGACGTTGTGCACGCCGGTCGCCTCGCTCTTGAACGCGAGGGCGATGGCCTCGTTGGCGTACGGGAAACAGCCGTGGCCGAGGATGACGGGCATGCTCGGGTGGCGGCGCGCGACGCGGTCGAAGCGAACCGGGTCGGTGTGGCTGATGTCGGGGCCGGCCAGCGGGCCGGACATGAACATCAGCGGCACGCCCAGGTCGGCGACCTTCTCGTAGATCGGGAACAGGCGCTCGTCGTCGGCATACATCGCCTCACGGGCCAGGCCCGGCTCCATGCACACGCCGGCCAGACCGTGCTCCTTCACCGCTACGTCGAGGCCGGCGACGATCTCGTCGACCGACTTGTCGAAGTCGATGCCCGCCAGACCGATGACCCGGTTCTCGGTGCGCGTGGTCAGCTCGGCCAGGTCCGCGTCCTCGATGTGCACGGGCACGGGGCGGTTGACCGAGTGCCGGCCGTTCATCACGCCCAGGCGCACGCCCGCGGAGTCCATCTCGGCGAGCATGGCGCGCAGCGCGCGATCCTCGGCGTTGGGGAACGGGTCCGTGCTGATCGTGTAGGAGCGCGGGGTCGGCATGCCCAGGATCCGGTTCACGGCGCCCACGACCGTGGGGGTGAAGAACCCGCGGTACGGGCCCGTCGGGGGACGCAGACGGAAATCGATGATCTTGCCGTCGAGGCGGGCGAGACGCGCTGCAATCTGATCGCTCATGCCAAAGCTCCTGACTCAAAGTGTGCGGGGGGGATCGACCGAAGTGGCCGTTCCTCTAGCACGATACCCTTCTTTTGTTTATTGTCGACATGAATCACAAGATTTCTTTTTCGATCGAGGAGTGCATATGAGAGCGGCCCGCATCGTCCCCAGCCCCGCCGGCGGCCGGGTCGAGGTCATCGACGTCCCCACATTGGTGCCGGGACCAGGCGATGTCCTTGTCCGCGTCAGGGCCTCGGCTCTCAACCGCGGCGAGATCCTCCAGGCGAGCAGAGTCAAGACCGGAAACCACCTGCCCATCGGAGTCGAGTTCGCGGGCGAGGTCGCGGCCGTGGGATCGGACGTCACCGCGTGGCAGGTCGGCGACCGGGTGATGGGGCACGGCAACGGCGGACAGGCCGAGTACGTGCTGGCCGCGCCGCTGAGCCTCATGGCGGTCCCGGAAGCCGCCACCTGGATCGACGCCGGCGCCTTCCCCAACGTGTTCACCACCGCGCACGACGCACTGATCACCAACGGTGAGATGCAGAAGGGCGAGGTCGTCCTCGTCAACGCCGCGTCGAGCGGCATCGGTATCGCAGCCATTCGGATCGCACAGGCCATGGGCGCCGGCGCCGTGATCGCGACCACCCGGTCGGCAGCCAAGGCGCAGCAACTCACGGACCTCGGAGTCGACTGCGTGATCGACGTTTCCACTGCCGACCAGGCCGAACAGGTCATGGTGTTCACCGACGGCCGCGGTGCCGACATCGTCATCGACTCCGTGGGCGGCACCGTCTTCGAGGACAACATCCGGTCGCTGGCGGTGAAGGGGCGCCTGGTCAACATCGGACGACTCGGATCCGACACCGCCACAATCGATCTCGCCGCCCTGTGGCTCAAGCGGCTGAAGCTGATCGGCGTGACCTTCAAGACCCGCACCGAGGAGGAGCGCCTCGCCTGCATCCAGGCGTGTGCCCGAGACCTCCTGTCCCACTTTGCCGAAGGCCGGCTCCAGATTCCGATCGACCGGGTCTTCCCCATCGACGCCATCGCGGAGGCTCACGACTACATGAAGTCCGACCAGCACGTCGGCAAGATCGTGATGGCGGTCGACACCGAACTGGCGCAGGCCCGATGAGGACCGCCTCGCACCTGTCGAAGTTCGATCGACTGTGTGCGCTGCGGGACAGGTTCGACCCGCTCGACGACTTCGAACTCTGGTACTGGACCACCCTGACCGCCGGCACGAACGCCTACAACGCCTGCCTGCACCTCGCCGGGATCACCAGCGACGATCCCGTGTTCTCGACGATCCCCGGCGTCCACCTCGCGCAACAGCCGGACGGCAGCTACGCGCGCATTCTCCGCGGCCCCGGGGACGTCAGCCACGTCGGCTGGCCTCCCATCGAAGGGGAGATTCCCGCCGACATCCGCGAACTCGAGGAGGTCATCGAGGCCATCGAGGAGCACCGCGATCCGTGTCTGCGCGGCGACCGCACACCGACGCAGGAGATCGTCGACAGCTGCGAGCACCACTTCGCGCAGGTCCAGAAGATCCTGTTCGCCCGATCGGAGGAGCTCGGATGAAGGCCGAACGGCATCGCCAGATCGCGGAACGCATCGAACGCTCGGTCGCGCTCTGTCACGACGACGACTGGGAGATCCAGATCGAGGCCGCAATGCTCGCCGGTACCCACTGGGCGAACTATGCGCTGCACCAGCACGGGGTCGCGCTGCAGGACGAGGACATCGTGCACACCTCGATGCTGGTGGTGAACACGGTGCGGAAGTACAAGATCGTCGAGGCGGAGCTGATCACCGCCCTCGAGAAGATCGAGGAACTGCGTCCGCTCTACGTGCGCGGCGACGTCGCCGGCGGCCCCGAGGCGGGCCGCCGAGCTCTCGATCTGCTCGGAACGATCTCCGCGCAGGCCCGCAAGTCCGATGAACTCGCCCGAAGGGGGCTCTCGTGAACAGTCTGATGATGAAGCAGCCCTTGCTGGTCTCGTCGATACTCGAACATGCGCAACGCCATCACGGCGACCAGGAGATCGTCTCCTGCCGGACAGAGGGCGACATCCACCGCTACAGCTTCCGCGAACTCGCGGTACGCGCACGCAAGATGGCTCAGGCGCTGGCGCGCCTCGGCGCCGGGCCGGGGACGCGGGTCGGCACGCTGGCGTGGAACGGCTACCGGCACCTCGAGCTGTACTACGCGGCATCCGGATCGGGGGCGGTGCTCCACACCCTGAACCCGCGACTGCACCCCGATCAGCTCGAGTGGATCGCGTCCGACGCGGAGGACCAGGTCATCTTCTTCGACCTGACCTTCCTGCCGCTGATCCAGGAACTGGCACCGCGGCTCCCCCAGGTGCGCCACTTCGTACTCATGTCGGACAGCAGCCACCTCCCGGACGCGCCGGCCGGAATCCTCGCCTACGACGACCTGATCGACAACGAGTCCGGCGACTACCAGTGGCCGCTCTTCGACGAGGACGCCCCCTCCTCGCTGTGCTACACCAGCGGCACCACCGGAAACCCCAAGGGCGTGCTGTACAGCCACCGTTCCACCGTCCTGCATTCCATGGCCGTCGGACTGCCCGATTCCATGGGTGTCTCCGCGCGAGACGCCGTCATGCCGGTCGTGCCGATGTTCCACGTCAATGCCTGGGGACTGCCGTACACGGCATGCATGGTCGGCGCCAAGATCGTCTTCCCCGGCGCCGCGCTCGACGGACAGTCGCTCTACGGCCTGGTCGAGGCGGAGCAGGTCACCATCTCGGCCAGCGTGCCGACGGTCTGGCAGGGCCAACTCCAGTACACAGAGTCGAAGGGCCTGCGGTTCACCAGCCTCGAGCGCGCGGTCATCGGCGGAGCCGCCTGCCCGCCGGCGATGCTCCGGCTGCTGGAGGAGACCTACGGCGTCACCGTCATTCACGGCTGGGGCATGACGGAGACCAGCCCCTTCGGCACCGCGTCGGTCCTCAAGGGCAAGCACCTCGGTGCCGGCGACGAGGAGCGTTACGCGAAGCAGGGCAAGCAGGGGCGGTGCGTCTTCGGCATCGACCTGAAGATCGTCGACGACGGCGGAAACGAAGTTTCCTGGGACGGAACGTCTTCCGGCCACCTCATGGTCCGGGGTCACTGGGTGCTCGCGCACTACTTCCACAAGGAGGACCAGGACCCGCTGGTCGACGGATGGTTCCCCACCGGCGACATCGCCACGATCGACTCGGACGGCTTCATGCAGATCACCGACCGCAGCAAGGACGTGATCAAGTCGGGCGGCGAGTGGATCAGCTCGATCGACCTCGAGAACATCGCGATGTCGCATCCTGACGTCGCTCTCGCTGCCTGCGTCGGGGTGTTCCACCCCAAGTGGGACGAACGGCCCCTGCTTGTTGCCGTGCGCGAGCCGGGGGCAACCGTTTCCGCCGCCGAGTTGCTGGCGTCCTTCGACGGCCAGGTCGCCAAGTGGTGGGTCCCCGACGACGTCGTCTTCGTCGACTCGATTCCCCTGGGGAGTACCGGAAAGATCGTGAAGGCCCCGCTGCGGGAGCAGTTCCGCGACCATCTGGTCGCCGCTCCGGCACCGAGCTAGACCCTGATCTGAACCACCACTGATCTGAACCACCGAAGTTGGCGGTCGAGCAACGTGCTCGGGCTCGTGTGCGGCCGCCTGTACGGACAGACAAATGCCTGCCGCACATTGAGTGCGGCAGGCATTGGGCCGGTCTCGATCAGTTCTCTTCTCAGAGCAGGAACACCCCGGCCATCGCGGTGAGCGCCACCAGGAGGGTGGACAGTGCTGCCAGGATGAACGGTTTGGATCCGACCTTCTTGATCGTGGCCACCCGGACGCCGGCGCCGAGTCCGAACATCGCGGCGGTCAGCAGCGCGGTCTGGAGAGATCCGGCGAAGGAGAGGACACCGGCGGGAACGACTCCCGTCGACCGGAACGCCACGAACACCAGGAACACCACGACGAACAGCGGCATCAGCGGAGGCCGCTTGACCTGCGTCTGCTGACCGTCCGACCGCTTGCGGGCCATCACGCTCAGGACCACCATGACGGGCGCCAGCATGATCACGCGGGCCAACTTGACCAGCGTCGCCACGGTCAGCGCCAAGCCGCCGATGATGCCGCCGGCGGCAACCACCTGCGCGACCTCGTGGATAGATCCACCGGCCAGGAGTCCCGCGTGGAAGCCGTCGAGCCCCAGCGCGCCGGCCAGCAGCGGGACCGTCGGGATCACCAGGGTGCCGAAGATGACGACGAGGGCCACCGCGGTGAGCACCTCCTCCTCGTCCGCATCGACAACACCGTCGGCGGCGGCGCCGGCCGCCGCACCACAGATCGAGAAGCCGCAGGCGATCAGGACACGCTGGGTCCACGAGATACCGAGCAGGTGCCCCATGAACATGGTGCCGGAGATGCCGACGACGACGATCGCCACGACCATCGCGATGACGCCCCAGCCCAGGTTCAGAATGTCACCGAGGACGAGCTGCAGGCCCAGGAGCGAGATTCCGACGCGGAGAAGCTTCTTGGAGGTGAAGGTGAGGCCGGGCGCAAGCCTCGACGGCAACGCCACCGCATTCGCGAGCACGGCGCCCGCCAGGATCGCGATCAGCAGCGGACTCAGCGTGGGAATGAAGTGCTTGATGCCCATGGCCACGGCGGCGCCGGCGGCGCACACTGCGACACCCGGGACGAACTTTCTGATCCCGTCCAGCCGAGACCTCTCGACAGACTGAGTGGAAGTCGCGATTTCTGGCGATGACACATGTTGTCCCAGTTCACTTTTCATGGTTTCAACGCTACGCCGGTGACCGGGCTCACGGTAGACGAGAATTGACATCACTACATATGCAATTGATATATGCAGCACGAGCGAACGAGAGTCCGCACCCGAACGGAGATCGCCCCCGAACACACGAAAGCGCCAGCGCTGCAATGAATTTTGCAGAGCGCTGACGCTTTTCGCAAGGAGCTACGGTGGGCGGGAACTTATCGTCTCGATATGGGGATAGCCAGATGCGCCGGGACCGGCTCGACCGCATTCTTCCGGTGAGCCGTGAGACGCGTTGACGGGTCCGAAGTTCCGTCAACGCGCCCCAAGTGGCGCAACCCTTTTGGAGGTCCTTCGCCTCAGAGTGCCTTGAGCTCCTCGGTGACCTCCGCGACCATCTTCTTCGCGTCACCGAACAGCATCGAGGTGGTGTCCGCGAAGAACAACGGGTTGTCGATACCCGCGTAMCCCGAGGACATCGACCGCTTGAGCACGATCACCGACCGSGCCTCGTCGACGTTGAGGATCGGCATCCCGTGAATCGGGCTCGACGGGTCGTTGCGCGCCGCCGGGTTCGTCACGTCGTTCGCGCCGATSACGATGGCGACGTCGGTGCGCGAGAACTCACCGTTGATGTCGTCCATCTCCTTCATCGCCTCGTACTCSACGTCCGCCTCCGCCAACAGCACGTTCATGTGACCGGGCATCCGGCCGGCGACCGGGTGGATCGCGTACTTGACCTCGACACCACGCGCCTCGAGCAACGCCGCCATCTCCTTGACCGCGTGCTGCGCCTGCGCCACCGCCAGACCGTAGCCGGGGACGACGATGACCTGGTTGGCGTACGCCATCTGGATCGCCGCATCCGACGCCGACGTCGCCTTGACGGTGCCGCCGGTCGCGCTGACCCCGCCCGCGGCGGCGGCGTCGCCACCGAACGAGCCGAAGATGATCGCCGGGATCGACCGGTTCATCGCCTTCGCCATCAGGTTCGTCAGGATGGTGCCCGACGCGCCGACGATCATGCCGGCGACGATCATCGCCTGGTTGTTCAGCGCCAGACCCGCCGC
>NZ_JBFUHZ010000051.1:0-36707 GCF_056402135.1 Rhodococcus sp. P4_C10
CGCCGGTGCGGATGTCGATGTGCGAGAGCCTGTTCAGGCGGCAGCGGACCAGGACTGCGTGCACGGTCGAGGCGGGCATGTTCAACCGTGAGGCGATGGCCTGCGGTGAGAGTCGTCTGCGCCATCGCAGGTCCACGATCTTGCGGACCTGTGGTGGTGGGGTGCGGTTCGGGCTGCGATGGGGGCGGCTGGATCGGTCGGCCATGCCCTCTTCGCCCATCTCCTGGTAGCGAACCGCCCATCGTTTGGCGGTGGGCCAGGAGACGTTGAAGTGTTCGGCGGCGCGGTTGACCGGCCAGCCTTCGTCGATGATGCGTCTGGCCAGCAGTAGCCGGCCTCTGGGGGTCAGGGGTGCGTTAGCGTGGACCACGAAGGTCTCCTGTCGGTGAGTGGTTGTCGTAGTAGCTCCACTTCACGACAGGAGACCTTCGCTGTTCAACGACCGGTCACAGCGTGTCGTTGCATTCCTTCGACCAACCTGCCTGGGCAGTACAACTAGACCCCGAATTCCTGGCCCCCAATGTCACAGCGGCTGCCCATACGGGCGGTCGCTGTGACATTGGGGAGCGCGGACATCGGTGCTGATGCCAAGTCGTGAGCGACCCGAACGATCATTGTGTACAACGTCACGCGGGGAGGACGATGGCGGGTGGCGGCCGCAAAGCCGCCGTCGTCCAGCCGAAGGTGCAGGCCATGAAGTCCATCCTCGTAAGAGCCGTCGCTGCCACCGCCGTTGTTGTCGCGCTCGGCGCGGTCACCGCCCCGAGCGCCTCGGCCGAGCGCCGTCAACTCGGGAACGGGTCGTTGAACATCTGCTTCTCGGTCCCGCTGCCGGGCTCCGCAGATCTCGTCTGGTGCCTCTGACCCCGCCTGACTGACCGAATGCGACATTCGGTCACTCGGAATTGCGGGTGACGGCGGTCAGCCCGGGTCGACGGCAAGCTCGAGGATCGTGATCTCGGGCGGCGCGGCGACCCGCACCGGCGGACCCCACGCGCCCACGCCCCGGCTGGTGTAGAGCACGGTATCGCCGATCCGGTCGAGGCCCGTCACCGACGGCTGCTGCAGCGGCACCAGGTACCCGAGCGGCCACATCTGACCGCCGTGCGTGTGCCCGGACAGTTTCAGGTCCACGCCCAGTTCGTTCGCCTCGGGCGCGCCGAGGTGAAGTCGTGGATGCCGGCCAGGTCGACGACGGCCTCGAGCGCGAGGAACGCACCGGAGACGAGAAGTCGGATCATCTGTCAGGACAGCAGTTTTCCGACGGCCTGCTCGAGTTCCGGTCCGTCCGACGTCGGCACGGTGACCGCGGTGCCGCCGGTCTGCTCCGCGAGCTGTCGCAGGGTGGCGACGTCGGAGTTCTCGCCGATGACGATCACGTTGACGGGCACCGGCTTGCCCGGCACCGTCGCGTCCCGGATCGAGGCGAGGAGTTGGCGGGAGCTGATCGAGGTGTCGTCGTTGGGGCCGTCGGTGATGAGCAGCAACGAGTTCGGGCGGCCCGTGACGAAGCCGTCGACCGCGGCCTTGTATGCCGCCTGCACCGACGCGTAGGTGGACGTCGCCGTGGCCGGGGTGAGGCCGCCGAGCGCGGTCTCGAGGGCCTTCCGACGGGCGACACCGGCAACGGGGTCGGTCAGCGGCCCGGTGGGCACCACGACGCGGTACGGCTTGGTGCCGTCGAGCCCGCGGGAGTAGGTCCAGAGTCCGAGTCCGGAGTAGTCCGGCGTGCGCGCGACCTGCGCGGTGAGCGCCGCCGCGGTGTTGCGCAATCGGCTGGCGCCGCCCTCCGTCGTGCTCATCGAACCCGAGACGTCCAGCAGCACCGTGGCGTTCGCGGCGGCGACGGGATGCGTGACCACGCCGGTGAGCGTCGCGGCGACGGCGCCGCTGCTCGGCTGCAGAGCGGTCGCGACCGGGGCGAACGGCACGGCGTCGGTGCCGGTCGGCACGCCGTCCTCGGTCCGGAACCCGGCGTCACGCAACGTGGCCACCTGCTCCGGCTGGCGCAGGTACTCCACGAACTGGGCGGCGGCGCGGCTGTGGGTCTCGTCGACCCAACCCGTGGCCAGGACCGCGGCCGGGTGGTCGGCGATGGGCGTGGCGCCGGTGGGCGTCAGGGTGGCCAGCGGCGCGCCGGACCGCGTCGCCCGGTACACCTGCTGCTCGGTGGCCGGTGTCGCGTGCAGCGCGCCGGCCGCGGGATGAGGTTGGCTGCCGAGGGCGGCCAGTGCGTCTGCGGTGGTGGCCGGCGGGCCGCCGTCGAGGGCCGCGGACCCGATCCCGAGCTGAGAGAGGGCAGCGACCACCGGGGTGGAGGCGGCCTGCTCGGCGGTGACCGGGCCGGTGCCCGCGTTCGACACCGCGGCCGCGACGGCCTCCGCGGCCAGGCCGGTCGGCTCCGAGCCGGCGCCGGTCGGCAGCGCCAGCCGCAGCGACCCCCACCCGGACAGGCCCGCCGCGTCCAGCGAGCGCGGGTCCGACTGCAGGCCGGCGAGATCCTGCCAGCCGGTCGGTAGGCCGGCGAGAGTGTCGGCGAGGGCGGGCGGTGCGGCGAGGACGACGGGGGAGGAGGCGACCGACTTCGGCTGGCCGTTCACCAGACCGGGACGGTCGGCGACGCGGGCCAGGGACTGCGAGCTCTGCGGGATCCACAGCGCGGGGGCGGGTCCGGGTCCGGTCCAGCGCGCGGGGTCACCGGCGGCGAGCGCGTCGGCGACTGACTCCCCGGGGGCGGGGGTCACCGTCACGCTGATGCAGTGGTCGCGCACCACGGGCGCGGAGTCGTTGTAGCGGCGCGCGAGTTCGCCGAGGGGGAGTGCGATGTCGGGGTCGGCGGTCACGTCGAGCACGGCGTCGCCCTCGACGCAGGTCTGTGCGGCGGCGGTGCCCTGGTCGGAGATGCGATCGCGCAGGCGCATCCAGCCGAGCACCGCAAGGATCACCAGCAGCACCGCGACCACGGCGATGACGGGCCCCCGGCTGACACCTCTGGATCCGGATGCCCCGCGATGTTGACCCACGTCCCACTCCGTCTGCCCGCGCCGAGCGGGCCTGTCGATGATCGGCCGGACGCCAGTCTACGGATCCGGGCCGGTCCGGAAGATGCGGCGATGCCGCCGGCCCGACAGGTCGGGACGGCGGCATCGGCGGCGGTCAGGAGGGTCAGGCGTTGGCGGCCTTGTACTCCCGGCGACGGCGGTGCAGGATCGGCTCGGTGTAGCCGCTCGGCTGCTTGACGCCCTCGAGGATCAGTTCCTTCGCGGCCTGCCAGGCGATGTTGGTGTCGAAGTTCGGCGCCATCGGACGGTAGTCGGCGTCGCCCTCGTTCTGGCGGTCCACCACCGGAGCCATTCGCTCGAGCGCTTCGACGACCTCGGTCTCGGTGACGATGCCGTGGCGGATCCAGTTGGCCAGCAGCTGGCTGGAGATCCGCAGGGTCGCGCGGTCCTCCATCAGTGCGACGTCGTGGATGTCCGGCACCTTCGAGCAGCCGACGCCCGCGTCGATCCAACGGACCACGTAGCCGAGGATCGACTGGCAGTTGTTGTCGAGTTCCTCACGCTTCTCGGCGTCCGACCAGTCGGTGCTCGGGGCGAGCGGGATGGTGAGGATGTCGTCGACGGTGCAGCGGGGCTTGCCCTTGAGCTGGTCCTGCACCGCGAACACGTCGACGCGGTGGTAGTGCGTCGCGTGCAGGGTGGCGCCGGTGGGCGACGGCACCCAGGCGGTGTTGGCGCCGGCCTTGGGCTGGCCGATCTTCTGCTCGAGCATGTCCGCCATCAGGTCGGTCATCGCCCACATGCCCTTGCCGATCTGCGCCTTGCCCTGCAGGCCGTCGGCCAGGCCGGTGTCGACGTTCCAGTCCTCGTAGGCGGAGATCCAGCGCTGCTTCTTCATCTCGGCCTTGCGGACCACGGCGCCGGCCTCCATGGAGGTGTGGATCTCGTCGCCGGTGCGGTCCAGGAAGCCGGTGTTGATGAAGACGACCCGGTCGCTGGCCTCCTTGATGCACGCGGACAGGTTCACCGTGGTGCGGCGCTCCTCGTCCATGATGCCGACCTTGAGCGTGTTCGCGGGCAGGCCCAGGACCTGCTCGACGCGGCCGAAGAGCTCCGCGGTGAACGCGACTTCCTCGGGACCGTGCTGCTTGGGCTTGACGATGTAGATCGACCCGGTGCGGCTGTTGGCCAGCGGGCCGTTGGCGTCGCCGGTGCTCAGGCCGTGGACGGCGCAGGCGCTGGTGACCAGCGCGTCGAGGATGCCCTCGGGGACCTCGTTGCCGTCGGCGTCGAGGATGGCCGGGTTGGTCATCAGGTGACCGACGTTGCGCACGAACAGCAGGGAGCGGCCGTGCAGGCTGAGCTCGCCGCCGTCCGGCGCGGTGTAGGTCCGGTTGCCATTCAGGGTGCGGGTGAAGGACTTGCCGCCCTTGTCGATCTCCTCCGCGAGGTCGCCGCGGTTGAGGCCCAGCCAGTTGCGGTAGCCGACCACCTTGTCGTCGGCGTCGACGGCCGCGACCGAGTCCTCGAAGTCCATGATCGTGGTCAGCGCCGACTCGAGCACGAGGTCCTTGACGCCCGCGGCGTCGGTCTGGCCGATCGGCGAGGAGGCGTCGATCTGGATCTCGGCGTGCAGGCCGTGGTTGCGCAGCAGCACCGAGGTGGGCGCGTCCTTCTCGCCGAGGTAGCCGACGAACTTCTCCGGCTGCGCGAGCGTGGTGACGGTGCCGTCGGTCAGCTCGACCTTCAGCTCGGTGCCGTCGATCCAGTAGCGCTTGGAGTCGGCGTGCGAGCCGGCGGCCAGCGGCGCGGCGGCGTCGAGGAACTCACGGGCCCAGGCGATGACCTTGTCGCCGCGGACCTTGTTGTAGCCCTTACCCTTGTCCGCGCCGTCCGCCTCGGAGATGGCGTCGGTGCCGTAGAGCGCGTCGTAGAGCGAGCCCCAGCGGGCGTTCGAGGCGTTGAGCGCGAAGCGGGCGTTGAGGATCGGGACGACCAGCTGCGGCCCGGCGGTGCCGGCGATCTCGGCGTCGACGTTCGAGGTGGTGATCTCGAACGGGGCCGGGGTCGGCAGCAGGTAGCCGATCTCCTGCAGGAACGCCTTGTACTCGGCGGCGTCGATGGGCTGACCGGCGCGCTCGCGGTGCCACGCGTCGATCTGCGCCTGCAGCTCGTCGCGCTTGGCGAGCAGGGCCTTGTTCTTCGGGGCGAGGTCCTCGATGACCTTGACCGCGCCGGACCAGAAGGCGTCGGCGTCTACACCGGTGCCCGGCAGTGCCTCGTTGCTGACGAAGTCGTAGAGAACCTTGGCGACCTGAAGCCCACCGACCTGAACGCGCTCAGTCATGAATTTCCTCGCTCTTTCTAAGTGAAAACCATGCAGACGACCTACATGTTACTCTCCGGTAATCCTCTTACTCTTTGTCCAGGTGCGAGAGGGGACGCACACTGCGCTACGGCATCTCGGCGCGCGGTGGTGCGGCGCGTGAGGCGAGCGCGGACGGGGCGCGGGCGTAGTCGGCCCGGCCGGCCGCGGTCTCGAGCGACGTGGTTGGTGACCAGTCGTGTCGAGGCACCCGCGTGTCCTGTTCGCGGGCCAGTCGCGGCTGGTCGAACCTATCAGGTGCGAGGCGGGCAGGTGCTCGACGGGCGCCGGGGTCCGGGCGTTTCCGCCCGAGTTCACGCATCGGGTGTCGAGCCCAGCGCTCAACGGTCGAGCCGGTAGAACCGCCAGAAGTCGTGTTCGATCGGCAGTTCGGTGAACGACTCGAACCCGGCCGCGGCAGCCCACTTTCGGACGGTCGGCGGGCGCAGCACCGTCCCGTTGGCGGTCTCCGACGACTCCGCCATGGTGGCGGGCAGGCAGTGCAGCACGCTGAACGCATACTGCAGCCGCTCCACATCGCCCGCGCCCTCGGTGAACTCTTCGCCCGAGTTCTCGTCGCCGATCAGAATCACGCCGTCCGATGTGAGGACCTCGCGGATCCCAGCGAGCACACCCACCGGATCGCCCATGTCGTGCAGCGCCTCGAATATCAGGGCGAAGTCGAATCTCAGCCGACGACGGTCCGCGAGCTCGGCGATCCCGCTGGCGTTGGCGACCTCGAAGTGCACGCGGTCTCCCAGTCCCCGTTCCGTGACGTTGGCTCTGGCGTCGGCAATCGAGGCGGCGTCGAGGTCGACGCCGATCACCTCGGCGTTCGGGAAGGCCTCGGCGATGGAGACGCTCGACCATCCGGTACCGCATC
Source organism: Rhodococcus sp. P4_C10 (assembly GCF_056402135.1). NCBI lineage: Bacteria > Bacillati > Actinomycetota > Actinomycetes > Mycobacteriales > Nocardiaceae > Rhodococcus > Rhodococcus sp. P4_C10. The sequence continues at coordinate 6,251 of NZ_JBFUHZ010000051.1, forward strand.
CGGCGTCGAGTACCACGGCGCCGTCGCGCAGCCGCGCCGTCACCTCGGGCATCGTTTCGATCCATCCGGGCAGGTCGTGGACGAACCCGGGACGGTTGAAGGACCCGATGCCGTGCCGGATCTCGGCGCCGTACTGCTCGTAGGCGACGCCGCCGCCGGTGCGGTAGGCGGCCGTCACCGCCGGCAGGGTGAGTCCGCATCCGGCGAGCATCGGGGCGGCACCCAGCATGTGTGCCGGGCTCTGCTCGTCGAGCAGGACCGGCTCGTGCGCTCGCGGGATCTCGTAACACCGTGAGCGGCCGTCACTTTCGCTGCCGTCGGCGACGACGCCGAGGATCCCCGCCGCGGCCTGCTGCTCGAGCCACTCCCGTGCGTACCGCTCGGATATCCCCGCCGCGGCCGCCAATCCGGCCGAATTGGTGGACCCGAGCCGGTGTATCGCGGGGTACAGCCCGAGCCTGCGGCCGAGGTCCATGGTCAGCAACTCCATGCCCGCGAGCAGGGAACCGAACACCCGGTCCACCAACCGATCGCGCGACTGTTCCTCGGCGGCTGTCAATGGATCGGTGGTGGTGTGCATGGCCCCCAGCCTCATTTCTGCGGTGCCGGTCAGCGGGACTTACCTTCGTCGACGCTATTCCTTCGCCACCAGCAGTGTCGAGGGTCGAGGGCCTGGTACGGATGCCGAAGCGCTTGGGTCGTTGATTCCTCGTGACGTGGGGAGTGGTAAGCGCGCCTTGCGATTGTCGTGAGGTATGTCAATGGACTGTCGTTCGAGAACCCTGACCGGCACAGTGTCGTTCGGCTGTCGCGGTTCCGGACGACGGCTCGATCGAATCGAGAACCGGACCAGCGGCGGGGCCTGTGGATCGCCTGCGACGTTGTGGCAACGGTCCATCGGGAATAGCATCAGCACATGTTGCGCTGCCGAGCGCTCTGTGGAATCCGCTCCAAGGTGATGACGTCGGTGGTCGCGTTCGTTGCCGCCGGGTTGACTGGGGTATTCGCCCCCACCGTCGCGACTGCGGATCCTCACATAGTCGAGTACCCGTTGCCGACCCCGATGTCGACCCCTGTCGACATCAAGGCTGGCGGCGATGGCGGCATCTGGTTCTCCGAGACGCCGGCGAACAGGTTGGGCCGAATCGATCCGGTCACCAAGGAGATTCGTGAGTACGCGCTGCCGCAGCCGTGCGGCCCGTACCCGGTTACCGGCGGTCCGCAGGGCAAGATCTGGTTCACGGCGTTGTCGTGCAACAGCATCGGCTCACTCGACCCGGCAACCGGACACGTCGACCTGTTCCCGGTTCCGAGTCCGCTGGCATTCCTCGCTGACATCAAGCCCGGGCCGGACGGTGGACTGTGGTTCACCGAATCCGTCCCAGGCAAGATCGCCCGCTTCGATCCGGTTACCCACGGCTTCCAGGAATTCGAGGTCGACCGCCTGTCGGTACCGCAGGACATCGCCGTCGTCGGTAGCGGCGTCTATTACGCCGAACCGGTGGGCAACCGTATCGGCCGCATCGATGTGTTCACCCACCAGATCACCAATTATCAGATCTCATCGACCTTCTCGAATGTCGTCGATCTCGACCCGGGAGCGGACGGACATTCGGTCTGGTTCACAGAGGCGGGTCTGAGCAGGGTCGGATATCTCGACACCGACACCGGCGTGGTCGTCGATATTCCACTTCCCTTCCCGCTGACAGGTGTGACGACGATCGCCGCTGGACCTGATGGCGCCATGTATTTCCCCGAGTTGTACCCCAACAGGATCGGGCGCATCGATCCCGTCACGCATGCGATCACCTATTTCCCGATTCCGACGCCGCTTTCCCTTCCCATCGATATCGGCTGCACCAAGGCGCCGACCGCCAATCCGATGCACACGGATCCATGCCTGAAGGACGGCAGCCTCTGGTTCGCCGAGTCGCTCGGTAACAAGATCGCCGAGTACAAACCTTGGTAGTCACCATGGTGCTCACTACGCCATTGCGGGCGACACCGGACACCCTGTTCCTGGCGCGCGGCGACACGTTGGTTGTCGACGCCCTATGATCCGAAACCCTCCATGGTGTCCCGGAGCTGGTCCATCGGTCCCGGCGGGACGGACACTGTCTCCTTCTTGACCATTGTGGTGTTGCACCAGAGCTCCACGTCGTGCGGACCGCTAGGCAGCGTCGGCGTGACCACGGTGCCAGACACGCCCGCCGGGATGGACGCGGACCCAAGAATTCCGAGGTTGATCTCATTGATTTTGCAACCCTGAACGTCGGTCGGGCCCGCTGTGACATGGGCGGTGATGTTGCTCGAATTCGATGTGAAGTAATACCGCGCGGGCAGTTCGGCGTCGGCTAGGCCCGACTGGGCAAGCACCAGGGATGCCGCTGCCACACCTGCGGCTGAAACAGAAATGATGCGGCGCATGTTGGCTCTCATGGCGATCTCCCTCGAAGTTCGAATGAAATGTCCATCGGTTGGGCAGAAGCCCCAACCAGTACATCGCTGACCGACAGACACTGCCTCGTACAAACAGATGAGATCGGCGATAATCGAGCGGAACCACCTGACGCCGTATGTCCAATCGATGCAGGGGTGGTCAATGTTCACCGTCGACGAATTTCCCGGCTCATATCTGCGATCTACGCATCGGCGGTCGACCCCAAGCAGTGGGAGTCGGCCCTCGTCCAACTTGTCCGCGCCTTCAACGCTGTTGGCTCCGGACTGCTGGCGTCGGCGCTGACCAGCTGGCAATCCAATGTCATGGTGCGTCACTTCGGCAGTGATCCCTCTGCACGAACGACCTACAACCAGTACTACGGCCGGCTCGACTGTGTGGCAGCAGCGGTGGAGGGCTCCGGTCGGCCTAGTCCACACCGGAACGGAGCTGATCCTCCAACATGCACACCGAGTTCTATGCCGACTGGTGCCGCCCCAACCACTGCGGGGACGGTCCCGCCTGTTTGTCCGGCTGACTGGCGGTACCAACAGTGTGTGGCTGGAGATTGCCGCGGCCCGGGGATCCGAGCTGTTCGGTTCCAGCGGTGGATCGCTTTCCTGCCCGCCCCCATCTGGGCGATGCGAATAAGCCATTCACGTGGTTCCGCTCGGTGCAGGCACTGCCGGAGAGACCGCCGAACTGAATTCTGCGAGAGCCTGCGTTCTCATCATGATCAACGATCCTGATCGTGAGCCCGAGTTGGACGCCACCGCATTGCGGCGCGTGTACGCGCTCACCGACACCGAGGCGGAGGTCGACCTGCGGGTGGCGCAGGGCGACGGACTCAAGCCAGTCGCCGGGGACCTCTCCGTCTCGACCACCACAATCAGGACACACCTCCAGCACGCCTTCGACAAGACCGGCACGGACAGCAGAAGCCGAACTCGTCCGGCTGCTGCTGTCCATCGGCGCACTCATCACGGGCCTGCTCCGCGCTGATCTGCGCTGAAAGACGCAGGGTGGATCGTCTGACCCGACCGGCTGGACACCCCGCGTCGGTGCTCATGCAACGGCGTCGAGTCTTTTCCCTGCGGCAATGCGGGCGAGGCGGTGCTGGTGTTCGCCGATGCCGCCGATGCCGCCGATGCCGCGGGCGCGGGTGAGTGGGGTGCGACGGTGGCGTTCATGCCGACTTCCTCGCCCTGTCTTCGCCCCGCGCCGGCGCGGGACGGTCGGTGAACATCGCCGCGACGCGGGCCCGGATCTCATGTCCGGAGCATCCGCGGCGGAAGGGCGTGCAGGGAGTTCTCGGAGTGAGGCCCCAGCCAAGACGCCCATACCGTCGAGACCGCGTGCAGCCGCAGGTCAGCGACGCGACCAGTGAGGTTTCCATCCACCGGCGCGGGCGCTCGATCCGCACCTCGATCTCGGATGGTTAAACGGCATGTCCGCCGGCGCGGATCGGAGTTTAATGAGCATCGCAGCGTAGTGGAGTTCGACAGAAGCCCGACTCATGTTCCGCCGCCACCCATTTCGGTCCAGTCGCGGCCGGTGCGGGAGGCATAGCGTTTCGGGGTGCAGGATGATCGAAGCAGTGACGGGGCTCCATGCGAGACGCGGCGCGTCGACCGATTCCCGGTCTGCACCGCCCGGCCGTGTCGCGGTCGGGTCGGGTGGTGGTGGCGTCGCCCTGCCGAGGCTGCTCGCGGCGGCGACGTTGACGCCTGCGCAGGCCACACTGCTCCTCACGGATGCGATCGATCAGCTGGAGATGGCGCGCAGCCAGGGCCGTTCCCCGGTCGGTCTCGGGGGCGACGCCGTGACGGTCTCCGAAAGCGGGGAGCTCACGATCGAGTGCCCCCGGAGTACGGAATCCGGGCACGACCAGCAGGAGGCGGCCGCGAGTCTGCTGCTCAGTATTGTGGCGAACTGCGGCGATCCGGTGCTCGCCGATCGGCTGGACCAATCGATCTCCGGGGCAACGGATGTTGCCGCTCTGACGAGACACGCGCGTCACGCGGTCGCGACCGAGTCGGACCTGGACGAGGAACGGAGAAGGCGGCGCCAACTCGCCGACCTGGTCTCGGCCACGAGGGGGCGTTCCTTGCCCGGCGAGCAGGTCGGGGGCGCGGCGGCCGCCGCGTCGACCCGGCTGCCGGTGTCGGCCGAGACGTCGCTCGCGCCGGACCACTGGTTCCCTCCGGTCCGGAGTCCGTGGCATCGCAGGAGAAGACGGCCGTCGCGGCGCCAGGGTGTACTGGGTCTCGTCATCATCCTGGTACTGCTCGGGGCGGTGTGGACGGCTCCGCGGATGTGGTCGGAGCTACGCCGTGGCTGGGACACCGTCCTCAACCCCGTGAAGACTGAGGAACAAAATCAGATTCGGCCGGTCTCGCCGCCACCACCGGAACCCGTCGGTGATCAACCCGCCCCGTCCCCGAACGCCGTGGGCAAGGCGCCGGCGCCCGTCGACGTCGGTGCCCCCGGCAGCGCCGGGCCGATCACCCTCGTCACCGCCACACCGGCCAACGGGGAATGCCGGGCCGGAGGATCGTGCGTCATTCGGGTCGACGTGCACCTCGATCCGGCGACAAGTGTCGGCGCGGTGACCTGGACACTGACGGTGTACGACCGATGCTCCGGGCAGGTGCGGACCAACGGTGACGTGTCCCAGTCCGTCCAGTCGGGCACACAGCAGGTGTACGGCATCGGGCGGACGGACCTGCCGCCTGGCACCGCGCTCGCTGTCGCCGCGATCACCAGCGCCCCTGCGACGGCCGCGTCCGAGCCGCTGCTGGTGCCTTCCGAGAACGCAGTCTGTTGAGCGGCCCGGGGAGCGGGGGACGCATGCTCGGAGGCAAGCGGGAATCCGACCCGTGGATCGTCGCGGCGGCCGTCGTCCTCGTGGTGCTCGGCCTCCTGAATCTGATTGCGACGGGAATGACAGCGGCCGCCGTTCGCCACGCACTGTTCGCGGCAGTCGGCCTCGTCGTCATGTGCGTGGTCGCCCGCCTGCGGATGAGCTACCTGCGCGCCTTCGGCTGGGCGGTACTCGGCGTCGCCACCGTCTTGTTGGCGGCGGTGCCCTTCGCCGGGATGGCGACCAAGGGTGCCCAGCGCTGGCTCGACTTCGGTGTGATCACCATCCAGCCGTCCGAGCTTGCCAAGCTCGCGCTCGTCCTGGTTCCCGCGGGCATGCTCGCGGCGGGGTTCACGCTGGCTCGATTCCTGGCGACTCTGGCGATCGCCGCCGTGCCCGTGGCGCTCGTCGCACTGCAACCCGACCTGTCCACCGCCGTCGTCCTCGTCGCGACCGCGGGCTTCATGCTCGTCCTCGCCCGGGTCCCGTTGCTTCCCCTGATTCCGTTGTTCGCAGCGGGGATCGTCTCGTTGCCCCTCGCGGTGCTGTTTCTCCGGCCCTATCAGCTCGAGCGCGTCCAAGTGTTTCTGTCGAGCGACGCCGACACGGCCGGGGTTGGATGGGCCGAGTTGCAGGCGAACATCGCGATCGGCAGCGGCGGACTGTGGGGCCTGGCGCGCGACCCGGTGTACGACGTCCGGGCCGAGTACCTTCCCGAATCAGAGCATGACCTGGCGTTCGCCAGCCTGGTGTACGGATGGGGCCTTGTCGCCGGTCTCGCCGTTGTGGTGGCGACGTCGGTCATCGTGTGGCGGGCTGTGCTCGCCGCGCGAACCGCGCGAACCCGGGAGGCCGCCCTCGTCGCGGCCGGCATCGGGGCTCTGTTCGGGTTCCACGCGCTGGTGTCGATCGGCGCGAGCCTCTCCCTGCTGCCCCACGCCGGGATGCCGATTCCGCTGTTCAGCTACGGGGGAACCGCGTCGATCGTCGGGTTCGCCGCCATCGGACTGGTGCTCGCCGTGCGGAGAGACGGTGTCGCGCGGCCGCTGTGGGCGTCGGAGCCGCGCCGGCGCCGTCGTCCTCGTGGTCTGTCTGCAGGCGCGCTCACACTGACCGCGTCCCTTGTCGCGATGTCGGTGTTCGCGTGGCAGTTGCAGCACGATCGGGGTACGGAGTTCCGGGCGATGAGCGACCAGCAGATCATGCGCTGCATTCGCCTGCCTGCTGAGCGAGGACTCATCCTGGACCGCAACGGTGTTCCTCTCGTGGAGAACGTGGCGGAGTACACCGTTGCGGTGGTCCCCCAGATGTTCGACGAGAACGGCGACGGCGCTCGGAGTCGGCTCGCCGCGCTGCTCGCCACGTCTCCGGACGCGTTGACGGAACTGATCGGAGGACGTGGAGAAGGGGAGTCACACGTCGTCGTGGGCAAGATCCCACCCGATCAGGCCCGACGCGTCGTGGACGCCCACCTTCCCGGGGTCCTCGTGGTGCCGTCCGGTCGCAGGCACTACCCGCACGGCGCCGTGCTCGGCTCCGTCCTCGGGCACGTCGGTGTCGCCGACCCCGACGACATGGAACGCTGGCCGCACCTCGCGCTCGGTTCACGGGTCGGCAAGGCGGGGCTCGAGAAGCAGTACGACGCGCTGCTCCGCGGCAGCGACGGCAAGCAGTGCATGTACGTCAGTCCCTCCGGGCGTCCGGTTGCGACGGGCGAGCGGGTGGACCCGATGCGGGGTCACGACCTGCGACTGCACCTCGACCTCGGCATGCACATCCTGGCCACCGACGCGCTCGCGGAGGCGGTGCGCACCAGCAAGGGCGACCTCGGTGCTGCGGTCGTGATGGACGCCCGCACCGGCGCCGTCTTGGCGCTTGCCAGCGTCCCCGGCGCCGACAACAACGTGTACGGGCCCCCGGCCGACCTCGTCGCGCTGGCGGACCAGGCCCAGGCCCCTGGGCCGAGTCGGTTGGTGAACAACGCAACCCAGACCGCTGTACCGCCCGGCTCGACCTTCAAAATCGTGGTCGCGGCGGCGAACACCCAGTACCCGGTGCTGGCGCCGGAGACCGTGATCGACACCGGCGCGTCCTACACCTACGGAGGGCACACCTTCGGGAACTGGAAACCGATGGGCCCGAACAATTTGATCGGGGCAATCCAGTGGTCCGACAACGTCTACTTCTACAAGCTCGGCGAACTCCTCGGTCCCGAGAAGATGGCGGACGTCGCGGGGCAACTCGGAGTCGGCCGACGATCCGGGATCGACCTGCCCGGCGAGGCCGAGGGATTCCTGGGAACGCCAGAGAACGTCGGAAGCATCGGGGCCACCTGGTATCCCGGATCGACCCTGCTGATGGGCATCGGTCAGGGCACCGTCAGCGCGACCCCGCTGCAGGTGGCGCGATGGACGTCGGGCATCGCCACGGGCGCGGTGGTGACACCCCAGCTCGCGGCGGCGTACGGGACGACCGACACCGTCCCGATTCCGACGGCGGCACCGCTACGGTTGCCCTTCGCGGATCGACTTGGACCAGTACGAGCGGGGATGCGTGCCTCCGCGTCGGCCGGCACGGCCGGTCAACTCGCCGATCTTCCGGTGCCGGCCGGTGCCAAGACCGGGACGGCCGAGGATCCGTCGGCGCCGGGGGAAGGTCTCAATGCATGGTTCTCCGCCGTGGCGCCGATCGATGCTCCGGAAATCGTGGTGTCGGTGTTGGTCCGTGGGGGCGGTTTCGGGTCGGCAACTGCGGGGCCCGTGGTGAAGAAGCTCCTCGAGCGTTACTTCCCGCGACCGCCCGGCGTGGCGCCGACGCGGTGATCAGCTGCTGTACGCGGCAAGCACCTCAGGGTGATCCAAACATGCCGTAGCGCCTTCGGCGACGCAGGTGAGTGGGCGCTCGGCAGTCTTCACCGGGAACCCGAAGGACTGTTCGAGCATTTGCGACAGACCATGCAGCATCGACCCACCGCCGATTGCGAGCAGCCCTTCCGACATCACGTCACCGATCGCCTGCGCGGGAAGGTCCTCCAGACACGCGGTCAGTGTCTGGACGATGCTCGTCGTGGTCGGCCGCAAGGCATCGACGATTTCCTGGATCTCGAGGGTGACCAGTCGGGCACGGCCGGTCACGGCGTCGAGGCCCTCCACAACGAGCGACTGTCCTTCGGCGGTGTCGGGCGCGCCCAGCTTCGCCCGCTCGGCGGTGAGCTCGCCGACGATGGCATTGCGCTCCGCCCGTAGATAGTGGTGCAGTGCGTCGGTGAGTTCATCCCCTGCGAGTCGGCAACTGCGGTGGGAGAGAATGCCACCGAAACAGAACGCGGTGATCTCCGAAGTGCCGCCACCGAAATCGACTACGAGGTGGGCACGCGGTTCGAGCGGGTTGATCCCGCAGCCGAGTGCACCCGCGACCGGCCCCGGTATCAAAGCGACCTTGCGCAGACCAGCCTCGTGTCCGACCTCGAGCAGTGCGCGACGCTCGAGCGGGGTGGCGCCCGCGGGAACCGCGATGACGCCCTTCGGCCGTAGGCCGTATCGCCTGGCCGGGGCGGCGCGCTTGACGACGGCCGCGACGAATGTCCCGGCCGACTCCAGATCCACGATCACACCGTCGCGAATCGGACGAACCGGGGTGATTCCGATGGGAGCGCGGCCGACGAGGCTCCGCGCGTCCGTGCCGATCGCCAGAGCCCTGTTGGGGTCCTTGGTTCGAATCAGCATGAACGATGGCTCGTTCAAGACGATGCCGTCCTCGGGGGTCCCGACGACAGTGTTGGCAGTTCCGAGATCGATACCGAGTCCACTCACGTCGGCCTCCGAAAGGGATTTCAGCGAGACCATATCGATGGTACGGAGCGGCGGCGTCATTCGGAAGGCATCCGTGCCGCCAAAGTTGCCGTAACCCCTTTTTGCGCAACACGTTGCAGTGATCATGACCGACCAGTGGGGAAGCCCCCGAACGGCCGCAGTGTAGTTCGTCAGTGCCTGGTTGGTGGCACGCTCACGGGACGCCGTCATCGTTGGGTGAGGTGCCGTCGTCTCGGTCGGTCCTGGGTCCCGGGGATCGGCGCCGGCCCTTCAGTTCGGCCTCTCTGCGGGCGCGTGTACGTGCGAGAGCCTTGGCGAGCAGTTCGTCGAGGTGGTGCCGGTGGTTGACCCGCGGACTCCGGTCCGGGTCGATGTGGGGCGGCGCGATGCAGTGGGTGCGGCCGCGGTACTTTCCGCCATCCGGTGTGTTGGCCGTCTGCCAGCCGCCGGGGCCGTCGTGGATGAGGGCGTGGCACGGGTCGCACGCCAGGTCAAGGATCTCGATGTCGGTGGCGCCGCCGTCGTCCGGTCCCTTCGTGTGGTTGCTCTTCCAACCCTTGACGTGGTGGACGGCGGTCATGCTCGACGGCGCATCGCAGCCCGGGCGGGTGCAACCGTGCGGTGCGGCGATCAACGCGAGGCGTTGATCGCCGCTGGCGAGGCGTTTGTTCCTACCCAGGTGCAGCGGGCGGCCGCTGTGGTCGAAAATGCACAGCACGGGTGTGCAAACTCCGCCTTGCGGAGCGCATCCCGAATCGGAAGCATCCCACCGGACGCGTTGGTGGCGACCCCGGTGGCCTTCGCGAGGCTGTCGCGGTCCGTCGTCGGAGAATCGGCGTCGCCGGTAGGGGAGGTGGGGTCGTCCGGGTTGTTCATCCCGGGCCGGGCGTACTTCGCGAGCAGCGGCTCGAGCAACGCGCGTGCCTCGGGGTCGAGTAACCCGGATACCGGCGTCATGAGATCCGCGTTCTGCCTGCCAATCCGGAAACTGCGTTGCCGCTTGCGGTCTCGGTCGTCGGTGAGGCCGCCGTCCGGGTTGAGGTAGGCCAGCAACTGCTGGCCGGCGGCGACGGCGTCAGGGGTGGACGAGCGGGCAGGCTCGGCAAGTACCTGCTCGGGCGCGTCCACCTTCTCGGCCTCGACGGCCCGGGGGACCTTTCGCAGCACCTGTCGAATCGCGTCCACGTGGTCCGGTCCGACGGCCCCGTCCCGTTGCGCGGCAGCGGTGGCGGGCAGATCGGCGGGCAGGGGAGCGCCGCCCAGGTGGCGTCGAGTGCGGTCAGGTGCTCGGACACCGTCCCGACTTCGCCGAATCCGTTGCTCGAATCCATGTACGAATTGTATCGAGGGGTACCGGCATGTGGCTGCGTGACCGGGCAGGCGGGTACCGGGGCGCAGTTCGACGAGGCGGTGGGTCGCTGATTCGTCGGGCCGGTGGCGGGGGGCCTATCCGTGCACCCGGATCTGCTGCATCATGTCGTGCGGCGGCGGCACCGGCGCACCCGGTCCGGCGGAGGCCGACGGTGCGTGCAGCCAGCCGAGGGCGGCGATCGAGCCTGTCACCCCGAAGAATCCGCGTCGTGAGAGTTGCATCGTCGAACTCCTTGGTCGCGTGACGACGTCATGGGATCCAACTCGTGTGGACGCTACCCGAGCGGTGGACATGACACGCCGCTGTTGAGCACAACCCGATGAGCCGCAGCGCAGGTCTACACCGAGACCCTCGGGATGACACTGAAGTTCCGTGACGGCGTGGCCTTGACGTGTCCGCCCGCATCCGATTGATTGGATCCATGCAGTTCGCCGCACCGGCTGAGCAGTATGACCGCTTCATGGGGCGCTACACACCGACCCTCGCGGCCGCGCTCGTCGATGCCGCCGGCGTGTCACCGGGCAGCCGGGTGTGCGATGTCGGCTGCGGGCCCGGCGGCCTGGCCCGGGAACTCGTCGCGCGGGTGGGCGCCACGCACGTCGCCGCGATCGATCCGGCGCCGCAGTTCGTCGAGGCCTGCCGGGAGCGTAACCCTGGTGCCGACGTCCGCGAAGGCGTCGCCGAGCACTTGCCCTGGGCCAGCGGAGAATTCGACGCCGCCCTGTCCTGCCTCGTGCTCGGGTTCATGAGTGATCCCGCCCGGGGTGTGCGCGAGATGGCGCGGGTGACGCGACCGGGTGGCACCGTCGCCGCCTGCATGTGGGACACCGCCACCGGCGGCATGACGATGCTGCGCGTGTTCTGGACCGCGGTGCGTCAGACCGACACCGAGGTCGTCGGTGAATCCGCGATGGCGGGCACTGCGGCAGGCGACATCGCGGAGCGCTTTCGCCGTGCCGGACTGACCGAGGTGGTCGGCGGTGCCCTCACGGCCCGGGCGGACTACGCCGGCTTCGACGACTTCTGGGAGCCGTTCACGTTCGCGGTCGGCCCTGCCGGCCAGTACCTGCAGTCCCTTGGGAGTGGGCGGCAGGCGGGCGTGCGCGAGGCGTGCCGAGCGGCGCTCCCGTCCGGGGCGTTCTCGCTCGACGCCCGCGCCTGGTATGCCCGGGCGACGGTCCCGCAGTCGCGGTGACCGGGGACGCAGAGGGAACGGCGTCCTGACCGTCGTCCGGCTCTGCCCCGGCCGTTATACGCTTCGCCTCATGCGTGGTGAGTACAAGGTTCCCGGTGGCAAGCTCGTGGCGGTCGATGTCGACGTCGACGACGGGCGCCTGTCGCGGGTGTCGCTGTCCGGTGACTTCTTCCTCGAGCCGGACGAGGCGCTCGACGACATCGTCGCCTCGGTGATCGGGATGTCCGCCACCGCCGACGCCGCGAAGCTGGGACATGCGATCTCCGGGGCGCTCGGCGACGACGTGTCGATGATCGGCTTCACCCCGGAGTCTGTCGGTATCGCGATCCGCCGCGCCCTCGGCCACGCGACGAGCTGGCACGACCACACCTTCGAGGTGATCGAGCCGGTGGTGCTGGACCCGGCGACGCACGTCGCGCTCGACGAGGTGATCACCCGTGAGGTGGCCGCCGGCGACCGCGGGCCGACGCTGCGGTTCTGGGACTGGGACGCGCCGCTGGTGGTGCTCGGCTCCTTCCAGTCGGTGCGCAACGAGGTCGACGAGGAGGCCGCTGCCCGGCACGGCATCGGCATCGTTCGGCGCATCTCCGGCGGCGGCGCGATGTTCATGGAGCCCGGCAACTGCATCACCTACTCGCTGTCGGTGCCCACCTCGCTGGTCGACGGCCTGAGTTTCGAGCAGTCGTACGAGTTCCTCGACCGGTGGGTGATGGGTGCGCTCGCCGACGTCGGCATCAACGCCCGCTACGTTCCGCTCAACGACATCGCCTCCGACAAGGGCAAGATCGCCGGGGCCGCGCAGAAGCGCTTCGCCGCCGGCGCGGTGCTGCACCACGTGACGATGGCGTACGACATCGACGCCGACAAGATGACCGAGGTGCTGCGCATCGGTCGGGAGAAGATCTCCGACAAGGGAACCACCAGTTCCGGCAAGCGGGTCGACCCGATGCGCTCGCAGACCGGAATGGAGCGCGACGCCATCATCGCCGCGTTCCTCGCGCACTTCCGCGCCCGCTACGACACCCGGGACAGCACGTACACCGACGCGGAACTGGCCGCGGCACGCGAGTCGGTCGGCTCCAAGTTCCGCACCCCGGAGTGGACCTACCGCGTGCCGTGACCACGTTCTCGGGCAACGACGGTAAGGGAAGGCCGGCGTCGGCGGTGCGACTCAGGGGAGGGGCCTGACTACAGCTCCCGGAGGTCGCCGAGGTCGGCCGAGAGCCAGTGCTCGGGCCGCATGTACACCGCGACCTGGCCGCCGTAGGCCTCGGTCGCCTTCAGGTACGGGTCGACTTTGTCCGCCGGGAGATAGCGGGCAGCCATCTCGCGGTTCATCTCGTCGGTCACCGCAGTGATCCGGGTGACCGGACCCTCCACGCTCACGTACCGGACGGTGGGTTCGGCCTGCTGCACCATCAGGCTGAATCGGCCGGCCTCCCTGATGTGGCGGATCTTCTGCGATTCAGGGCCGGTCAGTACCCACGCCTCGGTCCCCGGTGCGTACTGGTACCAGATGGGGACGGTCAGTGGGCCGCGGCCGGGGGCCGCCACTGCAAGCGCGGCGATACGCGGCTGCGCGAGGAACTGTTGACGCTCATCCGGTGACAGCGGCATGTCGTCCAGGCTAACGCGTCAAAGGCGTTGTCCGCGAGAAACTACGGACCGCGCCGAGACAGTGGCGGGCTCCATGTCCTCGTTGCCGGAGGACCTGCGGTACCTCAGATCAGTTGCGAGGCACGTTCGGCCATCATCACGCAGCCAAGGTAGGTGTTGCCCGCAGGCAGCACTGGCATCGCCGAGGCGTCCACGACCCGCAGGCCCTCGACCCCGCGGACGCGGCAGCGTGCGTCGAGGACGGCGTTCGGTTCTCCGTCCGGACCCATCGCGCACGTACCGCCCAGGTGTGCGTAGCTGATCACGCCGCCGTCGACCAGGCCGGCCGCGGCGCCTTCGGCGCTCAGGTCGGCCATCGGCTGGACGCGGGTGGCGCCGAGCTCCGCGAACGGCCCGGTCGACTCCAGTGCGGCGATGCGACCGAGGATCCAGTCGAGGCGTTCCAGGTCGTGCGATGTCAACGCCGGCATCGCCACATCCGGTTCGGCGTCAGGATCGACCGAGGAGATCCGGACCGTTCCCCGCCCGGTGACATCGAGCAGGTACGGGACGACCGAGAAGTACGCGCCGTCGGCGGTCGGTTCGCCGATCGGCAGGTTCAGAACGTGGAAGTCGATGGTGTCCGACTGCGGCGTACGGCCCACCCACACCGGCTGGACCGGACCGCCGCGCAGCGGACTGCCGCCCGCGTGGTGGTAGAGAAGTGGGAACCCGAGGTGATCCTGGAGGTTCGCCCCGACCCCAGGGATGTCGGCGACGACGGGGATACCGAGGCCCTCGAGCAGATCCCTCGGGCCGATGCCCGACCGCTGCAGTAGTGCGGGTGAACCGGTTGCGCCGGAGCTGACGACGATCTCGCCGGCGGACAGTTCCCGGCCCTCGGCGGTGAGGACACCTCTCGCCCGGCCCCCCTCCACGACGACCCTGTCCACGGTTACCCCGGTCTCAACGGTCAGGTTCGGTCGCGACCGGACCTCCCGGGTCAGGTACGCCCGGCTCACGGTCAGCCGCTCGCCGTCCTCGGACACCGTCAGCGGGAAGATCCCGACGCCCGGGAGCTGCCGGGGGTTGTTGACGTCGTCGGCCCACGGCACGTCGAGATCCCGCAGTCCTGCGAGGAACGCCCGCTGGGATTCGGTCTGTTGGTCGGGGGTGGAGCGGCGTACGACGAGTGGCCCGTCGGAGCCGTGCAGCTCCGATGCGCCGCAGTCCAAGTCGTTCTCCATGGCGCGGAACGTCGCAAGGACGTCGGGCCAGCTCCACCCGTCGAGCCCCCGCGCGGCCCACGCGTCGTAGTCGGCCGGCTGGCCGCGCATCGTGGCGAGGTAGTTCACGGCCGACGTGCCGCCCAGGACGCGCCCGCGCACCATCTGGACCGTGGTGTGCCCGGCCTGCATCGGGAACGCCCGAGCGAAAGGCGTTCCGGCCCATACGTCCCCCGCCGAGGCGGGCCGCAGAACTGAGTCGTCGTACGCCGAATCGTCCGGGCCCTGCTCCAGTAGCAGCACGCGCCGATCCGGGTCCTCGGACAGCCGTGCGGCCAGTACCGCACCGCTGGTGCCCCCGCCTACGACGATCACATCCGCGTCCATCGCCACCCTGTCTCGACTCGCTCGCCCATTGCCTCACATTGCGTGACTCGGTCACATTACCGGCCGCCGTGTGATCGGGGTCACCGGGACGTGTTCGTGCATCGAATCCGCTACGCCGTCGCGACGGCCGGGCCGATGAAGATGCCCTCGGCCTCGACGGTCACGCCGCCCGCATCCGAGAGTGTTCCGGTGACAACGGTTTTGCGGCCCTCGTTGCGGGTGATGCGGGCCTCGGCGCGCAGCGGGCCCAGTGGGGTGCCGCGGCGGTACCGCAGGGTCAGCGTGCCGGTGAACCGCGGTTCGATCGAACTGGCGGTGGTGCCGAGCAGGTGGTCGAGCACCAGCGCGCAGATCCCGCCGTGCACGAGTCCGGGCGGGCCCTCGTAGGCGGCTCCGAGGGTCACCTCCGTCCAGTGCAGTCCGGAGGCGTCGGACTCGACGCTGAGCGGGGGAGCGAGCGCGTTGCGCAGCCCGATCCCGGCGTTGCCCCACGCGAACGACTCGCCGCCGGTGGTGAACCGCAGGCCGAACGCGCCGTCGAGCTGCTTGGCGCGCAGCTTCGCCGCCGCGGCGGCGACCTCCGCGTGCACCTCGCGGATGACGGACTCGTCGACCTCGGTGCGGATGGTGGCGTCGACGAGCTCGCGGACCGCCTCGGTGAGCGGGCCGTACAACGACCGGCGCCGGTCGAGTTCTGAGCTGTCGATGTCTTCTCGGGTGAACTTCACCCTGCGATCGTGAAGGATTCGTGCCGACTTTCGCCGACGATTCGTTTCAGGACCCGCTGTGCTCCACGACACATCGCGGCGTGAGGTGTGCGACGGTGGACCCATGATCGAGGCCATCGAGAACCTGCCCGACGGCACCCTGGGATTTCGGGCGACCGGCACCGTGACCGCGCAGGACTACCGCGACGTCCTCGACCCGGCGATCGACGCGAAGATCGCCGCCGACGAGAAGGTCAATCTCGTCTACGTCCTCGGCGACGACCTGAGTCGCTACACCGCGGGCGCACTCTGGCAGGACGCCGAACTCGAGAGCCGGCCCCGGCGCAGCTGGGGCCGCATCGGACTGGTCACCGATCACGAGTGGATCGGCAAGGCGATTCACCTGATCAGCTTCCTGATGCCCTGTGAGGTGCGGTCTTTCGCCCTCGCCGACGAGTCGGCGGCGATCGAGTGGGTCTCGCAGGGGCAGTGACCGGGAGCGATCTTCCTGACTCCCCGAGTCAGGGCAGGTCCAGCAGCGCCCGGCACCGCCGCAGCAGCGCCGCCCGCAGCGGCGCCGCCCGCTCGGCCAGCGCCGACTGCGCCCGCACGTAGTCCGCCCGCCCCGACGCCGTCTCGATCGGCACCGGCTCGTAGCCCAGCGCACTGAGGTCGTACGGACTGGCGCGCATGTCGAGTTCGCGTGCGGCGACGGCCAGTTCGAAGCAGTCGACGGTCAGTTCGGAGTCGACCAGCGGCGCCAGCTTGTACGCCCACTTGTAGAGGTCCATGCCGGCGTGCAGGCAGCCCGGCTGCTCGCGGGCCGCCTGGTCCTCGCGTCGCAGCGGGATCTCGTTGCGCGGCACCGCGTCGTCGGTGAAGAAGCGGAACGCGTCGAAGTGCGTGCACCGCAGGTTCATCGACTCGACCACCGCGTCGGTGCCGCCCGGCCCGAGCCGCAGCGGGGTGCCCGAGTGCCGTACCGCCTCGTCGCCGCCGCGGTAGACCATCGCCCACTCGTGCAGGCCGAAACAGCCCAGCTGCGCCGGCCGGGACGCGGTCGCGTCCAACAGCCGGGCGGTGAACTCGAGCATCGAGCGTCGCTGTGTGAGTACCGTCGGGTCGACCCCGGCCGCAGACCGCTCGGACACAGATCCCTCGGGCGCGTCGACCCGGCGGTAGCCCGAGTACTCCCAGTACTCGCGGGCGGCGTCGCCCTCGAGCCGCACCCCGAACCCCGGATGCCACCGGCGCAGCTGCGCCGGCCGCAGGCTGTAGTAGGTGAACAGGAAGTCCAGCACCGGGTGGGCGTCCCCGCGTGTGCGGCGCTCGAGGTGCGGGCCGATCAGCGCGTCCACCCGGGCCCGGTGCGCCTCGCGGCGCCCGGTCCAGTCCTCCTCGGTGAGCGCCACCGGCGCGCCCAGTGCGGGCGCGCCGGTGGCCCACGATGCCGATGGCGGCGCCCGACGCGTCGACCACCAGGCCGAGGTGGCTGCTGGCCCGGCGCAGCGTCGAGAGCGCCTCGTCCAGCGGGGTCTGCACCGGCAGCTCCGGCAGCGCGCGCACGTCCGAGCGCGGGATCACCGTGTCCGGGCCGGCCTCCTCGTCGAGCACCTGGTCGAGCACGTCCTTGAGGTGCAGGTAGCCGGCCACGGTGCCGTCGGGCAGCACCGCCGGGTACCGCGAGTAGCCGGTCTCGGTGACCGCCTGCTCGACCGCGCCCAGGGTGGTGCCGCGCTCGGTCAACGGCACGCTGCGCACCTTGTCCAGCGGGATCAGCACGTCCGCGACGGTGCGGCCGGCGGTGTGCAGCGCCTGCGTGAGCCGGCGGTGCTCCTCCTTGTCGATCAGCCCCTCCGAGCGGGACTCGCCGATCATCTCGGCGAGCTCGAGCGCGGAGACGGTGCTGTCGAGCTCGTCCTTGGGCTCGACGCGCAGCAGGCGCAGCGACGCGTTGGCGGCGTAGTTGTAGAACGCGATCAGCGGCTTGGCCAACCGGATGAAGGCCAGGTGCGCCGGGACCAGCAGCATCGCGCTGCGCTCCGGCCCCGCGATCGCGATGTTCTTCGGCACCATCTCGCCGAGCAGGATGTGCAGCACCACCACCACCGCCAGCGCGATGCCGAACGCGATGGGGTGCAGCAGGTCGGCGGGCACCCCGAGCGCCTCCATCGGCACCTCGATCAGGTGCGCGATCGCCGGCTCGCCCACCCGGCCGAGCAGGATCGAGCAGATGGTGATGCCGAGCTGCGCGCCCGCGAGCATCAGCGAGAGGTTCTCGCCGGCCCGGATCACCGTGCGCGCGCGCTTCTTGCCCTGTGCCTCGAGCGCCTCGAGCCGGTCGCGGCGCGCGGAGATCAGTGCGAACTCGGCGGCGACGAAGAAGGCGTTGCCGGCCAGCAGCAGGACCGCGAGCAGGACCGCGAACAGGTCACTCATCGTCGTCGCCTTCCTGGTGAGTGGGGTGCGGTGGCCGCTGCGCGATCGTCTCCGCGGGCAGCGGGGTCAGCAGTACGCGGTCGATGCGGCGGCCGTCCATCGCGGACACCGCGGCGACCCAGCCGCCGGCGACGTCGGGTCGGCCCTCCCCGATCGGATTGGGCAGCACCACCTCGTCGCCCACCTCCGGGATCCGGCCGAGGTGCGCGAGCACCAGGCCGCCCAGGGTGTCGTACTCGCCCTCGGGGGCGATGTAGCCGGTGGCCTGACGGACCTCGTCGATCCGCAGCAGTCCCGCACAGATCCAGCTGTCGCCGCTGCGCTGTACCTCGATCTCCGGGTCGTCGTGCTCGTCGCGGACGTCGCCGACGATCTCCTCGATCAGGTCCTCCATGGTGACCATGCCGGCGGTGCCGCCGTACTCGTCGACGACGAGTGCCACCTGCATGCCGTCGGCGCGTACACGCTCCATCACGGAGTCGCCGTCCAGGCTGGAGGGCACGATCGGGACCTTGCGCGCCAGGTTCACCAGCGGGGTGGTGGACCGGCCCGCGGCCGGAATGGTGAAGGCGCGCTTGACGTGCACCACGCCGATCGTGTCGTCGAGGTCGCCGTCGACGATCGGGAACCGCGAGAAGCCGGTGCGCGACGCCGCGTCGATCAGGTCGGCCACGGTGTCGGTGCTCTCGAGGGTCTCGACCTTGACCCGCGGCGTCATCAGCTCCTCCGCGGTGCGTTCGCCGAACCGCAACGAGCGGTCCACCAGCAGCGCGGTCGCCGGGTCGAGCGAGCCGCGCCGGGCGCTGGTGCGCACCAGCGAGCCCAGCTCCTGGGGGGAGCGGGCCGAGCGCAACTCCTCGGCGGGCTCGATGCCGAGCCGGCGGACCACCCAGTTGGCGGATCCGTTGAGACCGTTGATCGCCCACTTGAAGACAGTGGAGAAGCCGGCATGCAGTCCGGCGGTGGCGCGCGCGGTGCTCAGCGGCCGGGCGATGGCCAGGTTCTTCGGGACCAGCTCGCCGTAGACCATCGACAGCGAGGTGGCCAGGATCAGCGCGAGGGCCAGGGAGATGCCGCCCGCCGCGGACTCGGGAACCCGCAGGAACCGCAGGAGCGGGTTGATGAAGGTCGCGAGCACCGGTTCGGCGAGGTAACCGGTGATCAGGGTGGTGATGGTGATGCCGAGCTGGGCGCCGGAGAGCTGGAAGGAGAGCGTCCGGTGCGCGTGCTGCACCTGCTTGGCGCGGCGGTCGCCGTCACGGGCGTGCGCGTCGACGGTGCTCCGCTCGAGCGCGGTCAGCGAGAACTCGGCGGCCACGAAGAGTGCGGTGCCGGCGGTCAGCGCCAGGAAGCCCAGAACGCTGAGGACTGTGAGTGCGGTCTGCATGGATCATCGCCCCCGGACGGGGGCAGGGAACGAGATGGTGCCGCCGGGTTTGTCGCCCGGCTCGGTAGAAGAGCCCTCCGAAGTGGAACTCTCGTCGCCGGACTCGGCCGAGTCGGCGATGTCGGTAGTGGGTGCCTCAGGCACCGTGGTCCTTCCTGTCGTGCCCGGGTGAGGCGGATCGGGTGATCCGCCTCGCCGTCCCCGCCGCTGCTTTCGGGTGCCGATCGGGCTGTCGAAAACTGCTGGTGGATACGGTCAAACCGGGCGCATGAGTTGCGTCAGCCCAGCCATTCTACCGGGACCGGGCGCGAGGACGCCCGCCGCCGCACGCCCGAGTCGCGCAGGTCACCAACCCGCGGGCAGCGGACGCCCCTCGGCGAACCCGGCCGCCGACTGCACCCCCAGGACGGCACGCTCGTGCAGTTCCTCGAGGGTCCGGGCGCCCGTGTAGGTGCAGGTGCTGCGGACTCCCGCGCAGATGTGGTCGATCAGGTCCTCGACTCCGGGCCGGTCCGGGTCCAGCCGCATGCGGGAGCTGGAGATGCCCTCCTCGAAAAGTCCCTTGCGGGCGCGGTCGAAGGCGCCGTCGGCCGCGGTGCGGGCGGCGACGGCCCGCTTCGAGGCCATCCCGAAGCTCTCCTTGTAGGCGTTGCCCACCTCGTCGACGTGCAGGTCCCCGGGCGACTCGTAGGTGCCGGCGAACCAGGACCCGATCATCACGTTGGACGCACCGGCGGCCAGCGCCAGCGCCACGTCGCGGGGGTGGCGCACCCCGCCGTCGGCCCACACGTGCGCGCCGAGCTCGCGGGCCGCGGCGGCGCACTCGGCGACCGCGGAGAACTGCGGCCGGCCGACGCCGGTCATCATCCGGGTGGTGCACATCGCGCCGGGGCCCACCCCGACCTTGACGATGTCCGCGCCCGCGGCCACCAGGTCCCGGGTCCCCGCCGCCGAGACCACGTTGCCCGCGGCCAGCGGCACCCCGAGGTCGAGGGCGGCGACCGAGGCCAGGGCGTCGAGCATCTTCTGCTGGTGCCCGTGCGCGGTGTCCATCACCAGCAGGTCCGCGCCGGCGACGACGAGCGCGGCGGCCTTCGCGGCGACGTCGCCGTTGATGCCGACCGCGGCCGCGACCCGTAGCCGACCGTTCGCGTCCACCGCCGGCTGGTAGATGCCGGCGCGGATGGTCCCGGTTCGGGTGAGCACCCCGGCGAGGGTGCCGTCCGCCTCGACGACGACCACGATCGGGTCGTGCCGGGACTCGAACACCTCGAACACCTCACGCGGCGACGCGGTCACCGGCGCGGTCGCGAAGTCGGTGGCGGCGACGGCGCGCAGCCGGGCGAACCGGTCCACGTCGGCGCACGCGGCCTCGGTCACCACGCCGACGGGACGGCCGTTCTCGACGACGACCACGGCGCCGTGCGCCCGCTTGTGCAGCAGCGCGAGCGCGTCGGACACCGAGTCGTCGGGGCCCAGAGTCACCGGGGTGTCCGCCACCAGGTGCCGGCTCTTGACGAAGCTCACGGTCTCGGCGACCGCGGAGGCCGGGATGTCCTGCGGGATCACCACGATGCCGCCGCGACGGGCGACGGTCTCGGCCATCCGGCGGCCCGCGACCGCGGTCATGTTGGCCACGACGAGGGGGATGGTGGTGCCGGAGCCGTCGAAACTACGCAGGTCCACGTCGAATCGCGACGTCACCTCGGTGCGGTTCGGCACCAGGAAGACGTCGTCGTAGGTCAGGTCGTAGGGCGGCTGCTGGTCGTCGAGGAAGCGCACAAGTCAGGACGCTACCGGGTCCGGGGCGCTCGTGCGCGGGCTCGACTGGGCCTGCGCGCGGGACAACGCGACGGTGGTGACCAGCATGACCGCGACCGCCACCACGATGACCACCAGGCCCGGGCCCGCCACCCGCAGACGCTCGCCCAGGACCGCGAACCCCAGAAAGGCGGCGACGAGGGGCTCGGCGATGGTGATCGCCGGCAACGACGCCGCCAGCGGGCCCGCGTGGAACGCGCGTTGCTGCAGGTAGAAGCCGGCGATCCCGGACGCGGCCAGCGCCCACAGCGGCCAGTGCGTGAGCACCGTCGCCGGGCCCTGGTCGAGGAGCCCGAGCACCGGTTTGGTCAGCGCCACCGCGACGCCGTACAGCGCGCCGCTGGCGAAGCCGAGCAGCAGTGCCCGCGGGCCGGCGGCGATCGGGGTCGCGGTCGCGGCGACGGCCGCCGCGCACAGCCCCACCACGAGTCCCAGCGGCACCAGCCAGTGCCCGAACGTCGCGTCCTCGACGCCCTCGGTCGGGTTCCCGACCACCAGGATCACCGCCAGCGAGACGGCCAGCGCGGCGGCGGCCACCCAGGTGCGGGCCGTCATCCGGGTGCCCGCGAACCGGGCCGAGAGCGGCAGCGCGAACAGCAGCGTCGCGACGATCAGCGGCTGGACCACCAGCACCGAGCCGAGCCCGAGCGCGATCACCTGGAAGACGTAGCCGCCGAGGTCGCCGAGCAGGCCCGCCCACCAGCGGGGTTTGCGGATCAGCTCGCTCAGCAGCGCGCCGTCCTCGGCGACGTCGGCGGCGGCGCTCTGCTGCGCCACCGAGCCGCAGGCGAACAGCAGTGCCCCCACCAGCGCGCAGGCGACGGCGAGCAGGGGCAGGTCGGTCATGTCTGTCAGCGTCCTCCGCGGCGCCGATGTCCGGGGGTTGCCGCGCCGGACCCGCGGCGAGATCCGCCGCGGACGGTGGTCGCACCGGGACGCTGTCGACGCTCGCGCGAGCCCGGGCCCCGCGGGGCGGCGGGCGGCGCGGTCACCGGTTCGGCGACCGGGACGGGGACGCCGCTCGGTGCCGCGGCACCGGTGAGCGCGACGAGTTCGCGGCTGCCGGGCCGGACCTCGACGCCCACCAGGTCGACGCCCGCCTTGCGGGTCAGCCGCGTGACCGCGTCGCGTTCGTCCTCGGTCACCAGGGTCACCACGGTCCCGGACTCGCCGGCCCGGCCGGTGCGCCCCGCGCGGTGCAGGTAGTCCTTGGCCTCGGACGGCGGGTCGACGTGCACCACCAGGGAGATGTCGTCGACGTGGATGCCGCGGGCGGCGACGTCGGTGGCGACGAGCACCGGCGTCTCGCCGTCCGCGAAGGCGGCCAGCGTGCGGGTGCGCAGGTTCTGGGTCTTGCCGCCGTGCAGGGCGCCGGCCACCACCCCGACCGACCGCAGCTGCTCGGCGACCTCGTCCACGCCCTCCTTGGTGCGCACGAACATGATCGTCCGGCCGGTGCGGGAGGCGATCTCCGCGACCACGGCCTGCTTGTCGGCGCGGGCGACGAAGAGCATGTGGTGTTCGGTGGTGGCGACGGGGGCGACCGCCGACGCGGTGGAGTGCAGCACCGGCTCGCGCAGGTACCGGCGGACCAGTTCGTCCACCTCGCCGTCGAGGGTGGCCGAGAACAGCAGGCGCTGACCGTCTTTCGCGGTCCGGTCCAGCAGCGTGGTGACCTGGGGGAGGAAACCGATGGCGGCCATGTGGTCGGCCTCGTCGACGGTGGTCACCCGCACGTCCTCGAGCGACACGGCGCCCTGGTCGAGCAGGTCGGCCAGCCGGCCCGGGGTGGCGACCAACAGGTCCACCCCGCGGGCGAGGCGCTCGGCCTGCTTCTTGGTGGGCACCCCGCCGAACACACAGGCCAGCCGCAGCCCGAGCGAGAGCGCCGACTCGTCGAGCGCCTTCTCGATCTGCGCGGCCAACTCGCGGGTCGGCGCGAGGACCAGCCCGCGGGGACGCTTCGGCTTGCTGGGGGCGCCGGCGAGCCGGACCAGCATCGGCAGGCCGAACGCCAGCGTCTTGCCGGAACCGGTGGGGCCGCGGCCGAGCACGTCGCGGCCGGCGAGCACGTCGGGGATCGCCGCGGTCTGGATCGGGAAGGGCGCGGTGATCTTCTCCCGGTTCAGTGACTGCACCAGCAGCGGCGGCAGGCCGAGGTCGGCGAACGTGGGCCCGGTCGTGGCGGGAGTGGACATGACGCGGTTGCCTCCGATGATCTTCTCCGCCCCGCGGCGCCCACACGGATCCGTGCGGCGCACGCCGGGCGCATGCAGTGAGGTTACCGCCCGCCGGGGGCGGGGACGGCATCGTCGGTGGGGGTCGGACCCGCCGGCCGGGGATGGATTTGTTCATCCCGAGGGTGCCTGGTCGCGGTGGCGGGCTGGGCCGACGCTGAGGTGGTACCGCATCGCGCGGGCAACCCACCCACCACCGCCACTGGAGGACCTCCGATGGAAACCGGCTACATCCCCGTGCTTCTCCTGCTCGCCATCCTGGTCCTCGTCGCGGCCGGACGCCTGGTGTGGCACCACCGGACGCGACGGCTCGCGGACCACGAGTACCCCGAGTGGTCGCGGCTGGACACCTTCACCTATCTCGGGCCGTGACCTACGGTCGGCGCCCGCCGGCCGGCCTGGTGCCGACCACCACCGTGGCGCCGAGGTCGTCGCAGCGGACCACCTGGGTGGTCAGCCCGCCGCGGCCGAACACGTCGACGGTGCGCGCCGACTGACGTTCGCTGGTCTCGATCAGCAGGTGACCGCCCGGTGCCAACCACTCGGCGGCGCCCGCCGCCACCCGGCGCTGGACGTCGAGGCCGTCCGCGCCGCCGTCCAGCGCGACCGTCGGCTCGTGCAGTCGGGCCTCCGGCGGCATCGTCCCGATCGCCTCGGTGGGGACGTAGGGCGCATTCGCGACCAGGAGGTCGACGCGTCCGCGCAGGCCGGGCGGCAGCGGGTCGTACAGGTCGCCCTCGACGGCGTGGCCGCCCAGCGGACCGACGTTGCGGCGGGCGCACCGCGCGGCGGCGGCGTCGATGTCCGCGGCATACAACTCGGCGGTCGCGAGCGCGGCGGCAAGCGCGACCCCGACCGCCCCGGACCCGCAGCACAGGTCCACGATCACCGGCCGCGACGGGGCGAGCGCGGCGGCCGCGCGGACGAGCAGTTCGGTGCGCCGGCGGGGCACGAACACCCCGGGGTCGACGGCCACCCGCAGCCCGCAGAACTCCGCCCAGCCGAGGACGTGTTCGAGGGGCAGCCCGCCGACGCGGCGGTCGACCATCTCGGCGAGATGGTCTGGGGTCGAGGCGGCGTCGACGAGCAGTCGGGCCTCGTCCTCGGCGAAGACACAGCCGGCGGAGCGGAGGGTCGAGACGACGGTGGGGAGCGGCGGGACGACGGCATGGACTGCCGGTGACACAGGAGTCGACATGAGGAGCCTTTCGGGGATACCGAACGGGGCTCTCGCGGTCACCTGAGAGGTGTGGACCGTTCTGGAGAGAGCACCCGACCTGTCATTGCGGTAATGGGTCTCACCTCCTCGGTCGTGTGCCGGTGGCCGGCGGCGCCGGGCGTGTGCTGCGCGGCATCCGGGACGTTACACCCGGGCTCGCCTGGTGTCGCCGGGTTTTCGCGGTCGGGTATCGGTGTTGCCAGTCGGAAACGGATGCACCGTCGGGTGGGCGGCGCGTACCGGCTGCCGGTGTGTCGCGGCGTCCCGGCGTGCCACACGGTGTCTGATGAACCCGGACGGTGGAGTCATCCACCTTCAGTGGGGAGGACGTGCAGTGCGCACCGAGTTTCGGTTGCCCGGTTACGGCGGCGCCGCGCTGTTCCTGCGTAGTCATGTGGTCCCGCCGCGCACGCTGGGGACCGACGGGCAGAGGCTCGTCTTCGACGTCGGATTCCTCAGTCCCGACCGGTTAATCTGGTACCTGGCGCTGCCCGCCGGTGACGGCTTCGCCGAACGCCTGGCCACGTTCCTGTTCCGGGCCGCCGCCGACTTCCACCCGGAGAACTCCCTGCAGACCTTCTCCGACCTGGAGATGGGACTGACGATCTCCGTCCGGACCAGCACCGACTCCCGGGTGGAACTGGAGGTCACGCTGGTCGAGGAGGCCGACGCGGCCGTCGACGACTCGGACGGGCTCAACTTCGAGACCAGCCGAGTGGTGCTGGCGAGTTCGGCCCAGGCCGCATCGGTGCTCGTCGGCGGCAGCGTCGCCGCGTTCGACATGGAGTTCTGAACGATGGCGATGGAGTTCTGACGATGGCGCATCTCTTCGAGGTCCTCGGCTTCCCGGACGGCAGTCGGATGACCAACGTGTGGAACAACACGTGGGCCGACGAGGCTCGCGGCGACGAGGTGGCGTCGGGGCATTTCGTCGAGCTGGGCGCGGACCAGGACGTGGGCGTCGAGTCCGACTTCCTGAGCAGTCACCTGCCGTTCAACGTGGCCGGCCTCGGCGGGCTGTTCCCAGACGGCAAGCCCTGGATGTTCGTCATGCAGAAGGCGTCCGCGGCCGGCACACCCGGGTTGCTCGGTGAGGTCGACCCGCACGGGGTGCTGCGCGGCTCTCTCGACCGTGCCCCTGCCTTCAATCCCGAGGCCGTCGCGGTACACGAGTTCCGTTGGAGTCACAGGGATCTCGTGACCGTGTACGAGGAAGACGGCGTCCCGCCCGGCTCGGTCGACCGGTGGTCCGTCGCGGACCTGCTTCGGGGGATCTTGGCGCAGTGCTGCGACGTGCCGTTCTCCGATCTGGTCGCCGGGTATCCCGACTGTGCTTACGGCGATGCGCTGCACCCGTGTGAATCCGACGTCTTCGACGACGCGTTCGCGGCGTGGGGGAGGCGGCTGGGCTGAGTGGTCGGGCACTGTCCGCCAATCCCTCCCGGCGATCCGCGACGTCTTCTAACATCGCGCAAATGGACGTGACTTATGAGGGGACCAAGAGGGAAGTCGCAACCGACCGGGGGGTGCTGCGGTACCACGAGGCGGGGGAGGGGCCCCCGTTGATCCTGTTGCACGGCTCGGGGATCGGCGTCAGTGGCTGGCGAAACTACCGCGGAAACCTGGACGTGTTCGCGGAGCACTTCCACTGCTACATCCTCGAGTTTCCCGGATTCGGCGTGAGCGATCCCGTCGACGGGCATCCGGTGCTGACGGCGGGCTCGGCGGTGATCCGCTTCATGAACGCGCTGGGCATCGAGTCGGCCGCGATGGTCGGGAATTCGATGGGCGGCGTGGTCGGGGTCAACCTGGCCATGAGGCATCCCGAGCGGGTGAGCAGGCTCGTCGCCATCGGCGGGGTGGGTCCGAACATCTTCAGTCAGAACCCGAGCGAGGGAACGCGGCTGTTGCAGGAGTTCGCGGACGGGCCCAGCCGCGACAAGTTGGTTCGCTGGCTCGAGTGCATGGTCTACGACCGTGCCGTGATCACCGAGGACCGGATCGAGGAACGCTGGGAGAGCGCCACCGACCCGGCGTCCCACAAGACGCTCGCGGCGATGTACGGCTCCAAGGCATTTGCCGCGCAGCAGCAGGCGATGGCGAACTCGGACGCGCCGCCGTACTGGTCGACGATGCACAAGGTGCAGTGCCCGACCCTGCTGACGTGGGGCCTCGACGACCGTCAGTGCCCGCCGGACATGCCGATGATCCCGATGCGGCTCATGCCCAACGCCGAGCTGCACGTGTTTCCGAACTGCGGACACTGGGTGATGGTCGAGGCGAAGGAGGCATTCGAGCGGGTGGCCCTGGAGTTCCTGCTCCGGTGAGCCCGCTCACTTCCCTCGCCACACGGGTTTGCGCTTCGCGAGGAAGGCGCTCATGCCTTCCTGTGCGTCGCAGGTGACGGCGTTGGCGGCCATCGTCTCGCTCATCAGCTTGTAGGCCTCGTCCTGGGGGACGTCGATCTGGCGGTAGAACGCCTGCTTGCCGATCTGGAGGGTCAGCGGGCTGGCGTCGGAGATCCTCGCGGCCAGCGTTCGGGTCTGCGTGTCCAGTTGGTCGGGTTCGACGACGAGGTTGACCAGACCCCAGTCGGCGGCCGTGTGGGCGTCGACGGTCTCCCCGGTGAGCAGCATCTGCATCGCCCGTTTGCGGCCGACCGCGCGGCTGAGCGCGACCATGGGCGTCGAGCAGAACAGTCCGATCCGCACGCCCGGTGTCCCGAACACCGCGGTCGACGCGGAGACAACCAGGTCGCACGACGCCGCCAGTTGGCAGCCGGCGGCGATCGCCGGACCCTGGACGGCGGCGATCACCGGCTGCGGTATCTGCTGCACGGTGTTCATCATCTCGGTGCACACGTCGAAGACCGCCCGCTCGTCGTCGAGGGTGCGGTCGATCATCTCGGACAGGTCGTGGSCGGCGGAGAACGCCGGCCCGTCCGCGGTGATCACGACGACCCGGACCGACTCGTTCGTGGCGAACTCGCGCAGCGCCGCGGTCACCTGACGCATCGCGGAGGTGGACAACGGGTTTCGCTGCCCGGGCCGGCTCAGCGTGACGGTGCCGATCCCGGCATCCGTGTCGATCTCGGTCCTGACGGCGTCGTCGTTCACCACACACCTCCATGTGTCCGCAATGTGTCCGCGCACCGCCGACACTACCGCCGGGGGCCGACGGAGGCGGTGCTCGCCTCGCCGGTTGTCGTGGCGCGGCCGAAACATGTCGGTGGCCGGGTGCACCATGAATCTCGAACGTATCTTCGACCGTGGTTCTGGGAGGACGATCATGTGCGACATCTGCAACGGAAAGACGCCCAGCCAGGTGCGGCGCGATCTCGAGCGCACCATCGAGCAGTACGGATGGGCCCTGCAGTACGTGGAGTCGGCGGTGGACGAACGCGGGGTGCACCCGGCGTTCTGCTACACGGTGGGATTGACCGCACTGGGGCGTGCCGAGCTGGTGATCACCGGCCGGGTGGCGGAACAGTCCGCGGAGGTCCTCGACGACCTGGCCGAACGGATATGGGAGGGCAGCGAATTCGTCGCGGGTGAGCGGGTGAGCGCGGGTGGGCTGGACCTGTGCATGGTGCCGGTCCGCGAATGCGAGGGCTGGCTGCTGACCGCCAAGCGCCTGTACGGCGACGTCACGGCCGTGCAGGCGGTGTGGGCGGACTGTGAGGGCCGGCTGCCGTGGGAGGGTGCGATCGACTCGACCATCGTCCAACCCCTGCTCGGCCCGCCGCCGGGTGGCCGGATCGCGTCCTGAGTCGGGCCATTCGGCCACGGGTGATTCCGGGGCCGGGAGCAGCGCCGAGCGGCGCTGCTCCCGGGTACCTCGGACTACGGCGTGGTGACTACGCCTCGACCTCGGAGCGGTCGCCGCTCCAGAGGGTGTGGAACTTGCCCGGACGATCGGTGCGCTCGTAGGTGTGCGCGCCGAAGAAGTCACGCTGGCCCTGGGTGAGGGCGGCGGGCAGGCGCTCGGCACGCAGGCCGTCGTAGTACGAGAGGGAGGAGGCGAACCCGGGCACCGGGATGCCCAGCATCGTCGCGGTCGCCACCACCCGGCGCCAGCTGTCGATGCCGGTCTCGATGGCCTCGCGGAAGTACGGGGCCAGGATCAGGCTCGGCAGCGTCGCGTCCGCGTCGTAGGCCTCCTTGATCCGGTTGAGGAACTGCGCCCGGATGATGCAGCCGCCGCGCCAGATGGTGGCGAGGTCGGCCGGCTTCAGGTCCCAGTTGTACTCGGCGCTGCCGGCGGCGATCTGGTCGAAGCCCTGGGCGTACGCGACGATCTTCGACGCGTAGAGGGCCGCGCGGATGTCCTCGGTGAACTGGGCGACGTCGGTCGGCTTGTCGCCGAGGGTGCCGGCCGCCAGGCCCTGCGCCTGCGCGGCCGCACGCTGGGTCCGCGAGCCGGACAGCGCGCGGGCGAAGACGGCCTCGGCGATGCCGGTGACCGGGACACCCAGGTCGAGCGCGGACTTGACCGTCCAGCGGCCGGTGCCCTTCTGCTCGGCGGCGTCGACGATCACGTCCACCAGCGGCTGACCGGTCTTGGCGTCCTTCTGACGGAGCACCTCGGCGGTGATCTCGATCAGGTAGGACTCGAGGGTCCCGGCGTTCCACTCGGTGAACACGTCGGCGACCTCGCCGGCGTCGAGGCCCAGCGCGTCGCGGAAGAGGTTGTAGGCCTCGCCGATGAGCTGCATGTCGGCGTACTCGATGCCGTTGTGCACCATCTTGACGAAGTGTCCGGCGCCGTCGGGGCCGATGTGGGTGCAGCAGGGGGTGCCGTCGACGACCGCGGCCACCGACTCGAGCAGCGGTCCGAGGGACTCGTAGGACTCCTTCGGTCCGCCGGGCATGATCGACGGGCCGTTGAGCGCGCCCTCCTCGCCGCCTGAGATGCCGGCGCCGACGAAGTGCAGGCCGCGCTCGCGCAGCGACGCCTCGCGTCGAATCGTGTCCGTGTACAAGGCGTTTCCGCCGTCGATGATGATGTCGCCGGTCTCCATCGCGGCGGCCAGTTCCTCGATCACCGCGTCGGTGGCCTCGCCGGCCTTGACCATGATGAGCACGCGGCGCGGCTTCTGCAGCGCGGCGACGAACTCCTCGACGGTCTCGGTGCGGACGAAGTCACCGTCGCCGCCGTGTTCGGCGATCAGCGCGTCGGTCTTGGCGACGCTGCGGTTGTGCAGTGCCACCGTGTGGCCGTGACGGGCGAAGTTGCGGGCGATGTTCGAGCCCATCACCGCGAGTCCGGTGACGCCGATCTGGGCGCGGGCTGTCGAGGAGTTGTTGTCGGTCATGGGCTACAGCTTTCCCTGCCCGTCGCGTGAACGAAAGTTGAGGTCTCGTCGTGTGAAATGCGCGGGCCGTTCACGCGTGTGGTGGACGGCGCCCACACACGCGACAGCGCCGCCGCCTGCACTGGGCAGACGGCGGCGCTGTCGGTGTTGCTGAAGTCAGGCTTCGGGGTCAGCGATCACGCTGCGGGCCGTCGAATCCGTCGTACGAGCGACGCTCGGTGCGGCTGCGGAAGCCGCCCGACTGACCGGCGCCGGCACCCGCGCCGCTGCGGTCGTTGTTGCCGCGGTAGCCGCCCTCGGTGCGCTGCGGGCGGTCGCCGTAGGAACGGTTCTCGCTGTTGCCGCGGTAGCCGCCTTCGGACCGCTGGGGGCGGTCGCTGTTGCCGCGGTAGCCGCCCTCGGTGCGCTGCGGGCGGTCGCCGTAGGAACGGTTCTCGCTGTTGCC
>NZ_JBFUHZ010000052.1:0-23056 GCF_056402135.1 Rhodococcus sp. P4_C10
GCCTGAACGCGTCCGGCCCCGCCTCGGTGAACGAGGCGGGGCCGGAACGGGTGTGGCTGTCTCAGCCGATGCTGAAGGGCTGGCCCCACAGGGTGGTGGTGCTGGTGACGGTGTCGGTGTTCACCGTGACGGTCGCGAAGGAGCGGGCCTGCGCGTAGCCGGCGCAGCCGTTGACCGCCATGGTCGAGTCGGCGTAGGTGACCGATCCGSTSGTGCCCTTGAACGAGTGCGAGCCGGTGTGGCTCTCGGCGCCGTAGGCGTCGGCCTTCTCGATGTCGAGGATCCGGTAGTTGGCGGCCTGGCCGGGGCCGACGGTGACGCTTCCGGTGGCGGTGGAGGCCTTGGTGTCGACCTTGCCGGTGCCCTCCCAGTCGGAGGTCACGCCGGCGCCGGCGCCGCTCTTGGCGCCGAGGGTGGCCTGGCAGGCCACCACGTAGCCGACGTTGATGCTGCCGCCCTTGGCGTTCGGGCCGGTGACCTCGGCGCCGATGCGGCCGGAGACCCACGCGTTGCGGTGCAGCGGGGTCGAGCCCATCGACGGCGAGACGTTCGCGGACTCGCCGGTGCGGGTGATCTTGACGACGGTGCCGTCGACGAGCGTCTTGGTGACCTCGCCGTCGGGCAGSGCGGTGAAGGTGTCGGCGTTGGCGGCGCCGGCGGAGAAGAAGCCGAGGGCGACGGTGGTCGCCGCGCCGACGGCCGCGAGGCGCAGGCCGGACTTGCTGATGTTCATGGGACTTCCCTTACAGAGGTGTTGGGTCGCGTACGCGAGCAGAACGACGGGCGCRGGTCAGCCGATGCTGAAGGGGTGGCCGTACAGSGTGGTCTTGGAGTAGTTGTCGCCGACGATCTCGACGACCGTGTACGCGCGGGCCTGGGCGTAGCCGCCGCAGTTCTGCACCTCGAGCTGGGTGTCCTGGTACTGGACCGAGTACTTGCCGTTCTTCTTGAKGTCCTTGCCCACGACGTTGACGAACTTGACCTGGCCSGCGGAGATCGGGACGGTCAGCGACCCGGACATCGAGGGGCCGTCGAGGCTGATGCCGCCGCCGAAGGAGCCGCTGAGGCCGGTGATGTCGACCTGGCAGCCGACGATGTAGCCGGTGTTGATGCGGGAGACRCCGTGGGTGGAGGAGTTGTTGGTGCCCGGGCTGCCCGCGGCGCCGTTGGTCGGGCCGGCCTCGGTCTCCTTGGTGATTCCGGTGACGTCGGCGGTGACGGTGCCGGAGACCCATGCGGTGCGGCCGGCGCCGTTGCTGGCCAGCGACGGCGAGATGAGGGCGCTCTCGTCGGTGCGGGTGATGACGGCGCCGGGGGCGTCCTTGGATCCGTCGGGCAGCGGCACGAAGGTGTCGGCGGCGGCGACGCTGTTGGACAGCAGGCCGATGGTCAGGGCTGCTGCGGCGCCGAGACCGGCGACACGGGCGCCGCGGAGGGCTGTCGAGCTGTTCGATTTCATGGATTCCTTCTTGGGATCGGGCCGTGATTCGGCCTCGGGCAGAGCGGATTGATCGCCGAGCAGCACCGGACCCCGAGGGGCCGCCGGTGCGCAAGCGATGCCCAGCTGGGTAGGACGGGCGAGAGTCACCCGGCGCCTCGGCTCGCATGCCGGGCCGCCGGGGAGGGGAAACGTTGGCTGGGGAAGCGGCCGTCGAAGGCCGTGATGCCAGCGGCAACGATGAAGGATGCGCGCGACTACACAGCCGCGGACGACGAATCCCGTCTGCGGGTGCGTGTGTGTTCGCGTCGGTTACACAGGGTGCGGCGGACCGCGAGTGCCGATGCTCGAGCCGACCAGCAGCCAGCGAGCAAGTGTCGGGCGACAGGTCGGGATGGCGACTGCAGTGGACGCAACGACAGGCAGTGGGGCAAACGGCAGAGGGAGTGCCCGGGTGAGCGCCGAGACGGCCAAGGCGCATCCGCGTTCACCGGCGAGGATCAGTACAGTCGCGACGGCGACGGCGACGGCGTGGGCTGCCGTCATTGCGGGACTGAGCTGAAGCCCGTCGTGATGGACCGCGCCCACAGACAACGTGATGTGGCCGATCGCCTGTCCCAGAGCCAGCGATGCGGCCAGGAACCAGGTCGCATGTCGATCGGCCCGCGGCGTCGCGGAGACTGCCCCGACGGCGGCGCACCCCAGCACCAGCAGTACCACCGAGCTCTCGGTGGGGGCCATTCCGTCACCGGCCGCGTGGGCCGCGACGCTCACGGCTGCGGAGATCGAGCCGGCGAAGGCGCCGCGCATCCGCGCGAACGTCGCCTTCGGTGTGCTCACACCGCGGAGGTTACACGGTGCTACTACAACGGCTAGTAGCCAGGTGTCAGTCGTTGGCGTACGCGTCTACCGGGCGAATCCGGCAATCGGAACAAGGTGTGCACAGCCTCCGGGCTCGTCGCGAGGGCGGTCATCGCTGCGGCGGTCGGCTCGCCCCGGAGGTGGTCGATCGCGACGCCACGACTGGGGGCGAGGAGAACCGCGCCGCGCTCTGGTCGGTCAGCCGTAGCGGTTCGCGCAGGCGTCCTGCCCACCGAGCACCCCGGAGCGGAAGGCGTCGACGCGGGCGAAGCCGCTCGGGACCGTGTCCCCGTTGACGTCGCTGGCCATCAGGCCGTCGGTGAGCAGGCCGGACACCGCCTCGTCGAGGTCGCCGGCGGACAGCGTCAGCCGGCCCGCCTCACCCGCCGCGGCGGCCGCGGTCCAGACGCCGGACAGGCAGGCCGCGCGGACCGCCGTGGTGGCGTCGGTGAGTGAGTCGCCGGCCCGGCGCTGGGCGGCGAGGGTGAACCGCGAGGCCACCAGGACGTAGGCGCCGAAGTCGCCGCGCACGTCGGCCGCGATCTCGTCCGGACTGCCGGTCAGCGGGATGCTGCGCGCCACCAACGCCGGCAGCGAGACGCCGATGGTGTCCGTCGACGGGCAGTACGAGACCGGCTCGGTGGTCGTGGCGTCCGGGCACCCGGTGTCGGCGCCGGCGAAGGTCACCGCCGGCTGCTGCGGCAGCGCGAAGACCTCCTGCAACGAGTCCACGGTGAGCCGGACCGTCTCCTCGGTGACCGGCATCTCGCCGTCGCCGCCGGCGACGGACAGCTGCTGAGGCACCTCGGCGCGGCGCGCGTCCACCTCGGCGGCGTCGATGGCCGTGCAGGCGCGGGCGCCGTCGGTGAAGCCGATCTGGAAGGCCGTCACCCGTTCGAAGGCGGAGCCGTGCACGGCCTCCGGGTCGTTGGGGTTGGTGTCGCGGACGGCCACCATCGCCGCCATCACCGAGTTCAGTCCGTCCGAGGTGTTGAGCGTGAAGTGCGGCGCACCGCCCTGCGCGACGTCTCGCATGAAGGCCCCGGCGAAGCAGTCGGCCTGCTGCTCGAGCACCAGGGTCGGGTCGTCGTCGCCCGCGAGGCCGGAGTCGTGCTGAATCGCGTGGCCGTACTCGTGCGCCATCACCATCACCACGGCCATCGGGCCGAAGGTGCTCATCAGGGTGGGCAGCAGCGTGGTGCGGTCCCAGCCGATCGAGCCGTCGCGGGTGCAGTAGCCGGCGTTCACCACGCCGTGCGTGTTGTCGCCGCAGAAGGTGTCCGAGTGGGCGGGCGGCGCGTCCGGGTCCCACGACGCGAGGTCGGTGACCGGTTGGAAGTCGCCGGCGAAGACCTTCGGGTACTCGACCCGCCAGAAGGCGGCGATGTCGTCGACGGCGTTGGTGGCCAGCACGTCGGCGGCCGAGCCGTCCGCGCCCCGGACCGGCAGCGACGCGTCGGGCACGTCGGGGCGTGGGCCGCTGGGGCCGTCGGTCGCGGGCAGCCCGGCGACTGTGAACGGGTTGGCGTAGATCGACACCGCGCGTCCGCCCGTGGTGGACGCGCAGCCGGCGAGCAGGATCGCGGCCAGCGCGACGGCGACGCCGACGACCGCCGCCCGGGCCCGGATCACCCGCGTTCCAGGCTGAGCCAGAGGGCGCTGTTCGCGGGCAACGCGACCGCCGCGGAGGCCGGGCGGCCGTGCCAGGGCTGGGTGGTCGCGGTGACGGCACCGAAGTTGCCCATCCCGGAGCCGTGGAACTCCGCGGCGTCGGTGTTGAGGACCTCCACCCACCGGCCGGGTTCGGGCAGACCCACCCGGTACTCGGCGTGCGCGGAACCGGAGAAGTTGAACAGGCACGCGACGATCGACCCGTCGGTCCCGTACCGCAGGTAGCTGAGCACGTTGTTCTCGGTGTCGTTGGCGTCGATCCAGGAGTAGCCGCCGGGGGAGTTGTCCATCGTCCACAGCGCGGGGTGGCGCCGGTAGGCGGCGTTGAGGTCGCGCACCAGCGCCAGCACGCCCCGCTGCAGCGCGGCGGTGGGCCCGCCCTCGAGCTGGCCCCAGTCGAGCCCGTGTTCCTCGGACCACTCGGTGCGCTGGCCGAACTCCTGGCCCATGAACAGCAGCTGCTTGCCGGGGTGCGACCACATGTAGGCGAGCAGCGCGCGCAGCCCGGCGGCCTTGGCGTGGTCGTCGCCCGGCATCCGCGTCCACAGCGTGCCCTTGCCGTGCACCACCTCGTCGTGGCTGACCGGGAGCAGGTAGTTCTCGCTCCACGCGTACATCAGAGAGAAGGTGATCTCGTGGTGGTGGAAGCTGCGGTGGATGGGGTCGCGGCCCAGGTAGCCGAGGGTGTCGTGCATCCAGCCCATGTTCCACTTCATGGTGAAGCCGAGGCCGCCGACGGAGGTGGCCCGGGTGACACCCGGCCAGGCGGTCGACTCCTCGGCGATGGTGACGACGCCGCGGTGCAGCTTGTGCACGGTCGCGTTCATCTCCTGCAGGAACGCGACCGCCTCCAGGTTCTCGCGGCCGCCGTGGATGTTCGGGGTCCAGCCGCCCGACGGCCTCGAGTAGTCCAGGTAGAGCATCGACGCGACGGCGTCGACCCGCAGGCCGTCCACGTGGAACTCGTCGATCCAGTACAGGGCGTTGGCGACCAGGAAGTTGCGGACCTCGCGCCGGCCGAAGTCGAAAACGTAGGTGCCCCAGTCCAACTGCTCGCCCCGGTGCGGGTCGGCGTGCTCGTAGAGCGGGCCGCCGTCGAAGCGGGCCAGGGCCCAGTCGTCCTTGGGGAAGTGCGCCGGCACCCAGTCCACGATGACGCCGATGCCGGCCCGGTGCATCCGGTCCACGAAGGCGCGGAAGTCGTCGGGGGAACCGAACCGGGAGGTCGGGGCGTAGTAGGAGGTCACCTGGTAGCCCCAGGACCCGCCGTACGGGTGCTCGGCGACGGGCAGCAGTTCCACATGGGTGAACCCGGTCGCCAGAACGTGCGCCGAAAGCTGCTGCGCCAGTTCGAGGTAGCTCAGTCCCGGCCGCCACGACCCGAGGTGCACCTCGTAGACGCTCATCGGCGACTGGTTCGGCTCCGTCTCGGCGCGGGCCCGCAGCCAGGCGGCGTCGGTCCAGGTGTGGGTGCTGGCGTCGACCACGGACGCGGTGGCGGGCGGCACCTCGGTGGCGAACGCCATCGGGTCGGCCTTGTCCCGCACCGAGCCGTCGGCGCCGTGCACCCGGAACTTGTACAACGCGCCGGGCTCGATGCCGGGCACGAACAGTTCCCAGACGCCGGTGGAGCCCAGCGCCCGCATCGGTGCGGTCTGCCCGCCCCAGAGGTCGAAGTCGCCGATCAGCGTGACGCCCCGCGCGGCGGGTGCCCACACCGCGAACGAGGTGCCGGTGACCGGGCCGTCCGGGGTGTCGTAGCTGCGGGGGTGCGCGCCGAGCGCCTCCCAGAGCCGTTCGTGCCGGCCCTCGCCGAACAGGTGCAGGTCGAGATCCCCGAGCGTCGGCAGGAAGCGGTAGCCGTCGGCGGTGACGACGGTGTGCCCGCCCGGGTACTCGACGACCAGTCGGTAGTCGGCGGGTTCCGGGGCCGGGACGACGGCGCTGAACAGTCCGTCGGAGACGTGGTGCAGCGGGTGGTCGACGCCGTCGATCCGGGCGGCGACGGACTCGGCGCCCGGGCGCAGGGCGCGGATCACGGTGCCGCCGGCGAGCGGGTGCGCGCCCAGCAGCGAGTGCGGGTCGTGGTGGGTGCCCGAGGCCAGCCGCGCCAGGTCGGCCAGCGGGGGCGCGGCGACCTGCGCGGCGCCGCGGGCGGTCACGACGCGGGCGCGCGGTGTGCCAGGTGCATCCGCGCGGGGTAGGGGACGGCGGGCAGCGCCAGGACGTGCGCGACCGCGCGCCAGGGCTCGAGTCGGACGAAATTGGTCTGGGCCCACTGGTACTGCTCGCCGGTGACTTCGTCGAGCACGGTGATGTGGTCCTGCCAGTTGCGGCCGAGGGCGGGCATGTCCAGCCAGATGTGGCCCTGCTCGGCGCCGTACGGGTTGAGGTTGACGACGGTGAGCACCGCGTCGCCGGTCACCGGGTCGAACTTCGAGTAGGCGATCAGCGAGTCGTTGTCGATGTGGTGGAAGGTGAGGTTGCGCAGTTGCTGCAGCGCGGGGTGGGCCCGACGGATCCGGTTCAGCGTCGCGATCCACGGTTCCAGCGACTCGCCGCGGGCCCGGGCCTCGTCGAAGTCACGAGGCCGTAGCTGGTACTTCTCCGAGTCGAGGTACTCCTCGCTGCCGGGGTGCACCGGAAGGTGTTCGTAGAGTTCGTATCCCGAGTACACGCCCCAGGTCGGCGCGAGCGTGGCGGCCAGCGCGGCGCGCAGCGCGAACATTCCGGGCCCGCCGCGCTGCAGGCTCTCGTGCAGGATGTCCGGGGTGTTGACGAACAGGTTCGGCCGCGCCTCGTCTGCCTTCGCCGCGAGCTCGAGCCCGAACTCGGTGAGCTCCTGCTTGCCGACCCGCCAGGTGAAGTACGTGTAGGACTGGGTGAATCCACGTTTGGCCAGGCCGTACATCCGGGCCGGCCGGGTGAAGGCCTCGGCCAGGAACAGCACGTCCGGGTCGGTCGCCTTGACCTCGGCGATCAGCCACTCCCAGAAGTTCGGCGGCTTGGTGTGCGGGTTGTCCACCCGGAAGATCCGGACGCCGCGGTCGATCCAGAAGCGCACCACCCGCAGCACCTCGGCGTAGATCCCGTCCGGGTCGTCGTCGAAGTTCACCGGGTAGATGTCCTGGTACTTCTTCGGCGGGTTCTCGGCGTAGGCGATGGTGCCGTCCGGCAGCACCGTGAACCACTCGGGATGGGCTGCGGCCCAGGGGTGGTCGGGTGCGCACTGCAGCGCCAGGTCGAGTGCCACCTCCAGGTGCAGCTTGCGGGCGCGGGCGACGAAGGCCGCGAAGTCGTCGAGGGTGCCGAGCCGCGGGTGCACGGCGTCGTGGCCGCCCTCGCGGGCGCCGATCGCCCACGGCGACCCGACGTCGTCCGGACCGGGGGTCAGGGAGTTGTTGGGGCCCTTGCGGTTCACCCGGCCGATCGGGTGGATCGGCGGCAGGTAGACGACGTCGAAGCCCATCGCCGCGATCCGGGGCAGGTCGTTGGCGGCGGTGGCGAAGGTGCCGTGCCGCGGGGTGCCGTCGGGGTCCCGGCCGCCGGTCGAACGCGGGAAGAACTCGTACCAGGAGCCGAACAGTGCGCGCCGACGGTCCACCCAGACGGTCCCGGTGCGGCCCTTGGTGACCAGGTCCCGCAGGGGGTGCGCGCGCAGCAGGGCGGCGAGGTCGGTGGCGAACGCCGGCGCCACCCGGGCGGGCAGCTGCTGGTCGCTGCGCAGGGCGGCGGCGGCCGCGACGACTCGCGCGCGGTCGCCCTTCGGCACCGCCTTGGCCGCACGCTCGAACAGGCGGGCGCCGACCTCGAGGTCGTTGGCCAGCTCGGTCGGACCCTGTCCGACAGACAACTTGGCCTCGACCGCGTGACGCCAGGTGGCGACCGGGTCGCCCCAGCCCTCCACCCGGAACGTCCAGGCGCCGGGCGTGGTGGGGACGAACACCGCGGCGAAGGTGTCCGGGAGCGGACCCGGCAGCATCGGGATCCGCAGGGTGCCGGCGGCGTCCGGCCCGCGGACCGCGAGGGTGGCCGCGACCGCGTCGTGCCCCTCGCGCCAGACGGTCGCCGAGACCGGGAACGTCTCGCCGACGACGGCCTTCGCGGGGAAACGCCCGCCCTCGATGTCGGGGACGACGTCGTCGATGCCTATCCGCCCGGTCATGGACCACTACCTTACGGGTACGGCCGCGGTGCACGCTGGATCGAAGGCCGGGTCGTCACGACAGGACCGCGGGCCCGCCGGTGGGTAGTCTTCGCAGGGTGAAAGCCTTGCGTCGGTTCACCGTCCGTGCCCACCTCCCCGCCCGGCTCGCCGCGCTCGGGCCGCTGTCGACCAACCTGCGGTGGTCCTGGCACCCGGAGACCCAGGACCTGTTCGCGCGGATCGACCCGGGGCTGTGGCAGCGGGTGGCGGGCGACCCGGTGCGGATGCTCGGCGAGGTGTCGCCGGCCCGGCTCGACGCGCTGGCGCTGGACCCGGACTACGTGGCCGAGCTGGACCGCCGCGCCGAGGACCTCGACGAGTACCTCGACCGTCCGCGGTGGTACCAGAACCAGCAGTCGAAGGGCGTCGACCTGCCCGGCGGGATCGCCTACTTCTCAATGGAGTTCGGCGTCAGCGAGGTGCTGCCGAACTACTCCGGCGGCCTCGGCATCCTGGCCGGCGACCACCTGAAGGCGGCGTCGGACCTGGGGGTGCCGCTGATCGGCGTGGGCCTGCTCTACCGGTCCGGGTACTTCCGGCAGTCGCTGACCGCGGACGGCTGGCAGGCCGAGCACTACCCGTCGCTGGACCCGCAGGGACTGCCGCTGCGGCTGCTCGCGGAGCCGGTGTCCGGGGCGCCGGTGCTGCTGCACGTGGCGATGCCGGGCAACCGGGTGCTGCGGGCCCGGGTGTGGATCGCGCAGGTCGGCCGGGTGCCCCTGCTGCTGCTGGACTCCGACATCGCGGAGAACGACCCGGAGCTGCGCGGGGTCACCGACCGGCTCTACGGCGGCGACCAGGACCACCGGATCAAGCAGGAGATCCTGGCCGGCATCGGCGGGGTGCGCGCGGTGCGGGCCTACACCCGCTCGATGGGGCTGGCCGACCCGGAGGTCTTCCACATGAACGAGGGCCACGCCGGCTTCCTCGGGGTGGAGCGGATCCGCGAGCTGATCACCGGGGCCGGGCTGGACTTCGACGCCGCCCTCGCCGCGGTGCGTGCGGCCACCGTGTTCACCACCCACACACCGGTCCCGGCGGGCATCGACCGCTTCCCGACGGACCTGGTGCGCACCTACTTCGCCGGGGCCAACGGGGAGAACGAGTCGGCCATGCTGCCGGGCCTGACGGTGGACAGGATCGTCGAACTGGGCCGCGAGGGCGACCCGTCGGTGTTCAACATGGCGCACATGGGCCTGCGGCTCGGTCAGCGCGCCAACGGGGTGTCCCGGCTGCACGGCACCGTCAGCCGGGAGATGTTCAGCGGGCTGTGGCCGGGCTTCGACGCCACCGAGGTGCCGATCGGCTCGGTCACCAACGGGGTGCACGCCCCCACCTGGGCGGCCCGCGAGTGGATGGACCTGGCCCGGCGGGTGGTCGGACCCGAGCAGGTCGAGGAGGCGCGCGGCTGGGAGCGGCTGCACGAGATCGCGCCGGGCGAGCTGTGGGCCACCCGGAACACGCTGCGCGGGCAGCTGGTGGCCGAGGTGCGCAGGAGGGTGCGGGCGTCGTGGCTCGAACGGGGCGCCACCGATGCCGAACTGTCCTGGACGGCAGGGGTTTTCGATCCCGATGTGCTGACGGTCGGGTTCGCGCGCCGGGTGCCGACCTACAAGCGGCTGACGCTGATGCTGCGGGACCCGGAGCGGTTGCGCGCGATGTTGCTGGACCCGCAGCGGCCGGTGCAGCTGGTGGTGGCCGGCAAGTCCCATCCCGCCGACGACGGCGGCAAGGCGCTGATCCAGCAGGTGGTGCGGTTCGCCGACGAGCACGACGTCCGCCACCGGATCGTCTTCCTGCCCGACTACGACATGTCGATGGCCCGCTACCTGTACTGGGGCTGCGACGTCTGGCTGAACAACCCGCTGCGGCCGCTCGAGGCCTGCGGCACCTCGGGGATGAAGTCGGCGCTCAACGGCGGGCTGAACCTGTCCATCCGGGACGGCTGGTGGGACGAGATGTACGACGGCGGGAACGGCTGGGCCATCCCGACCGCGGACGGCGTCACCGACGAGGTGCGCCGCGACGACCTCGAGGCCAACGCGATGTACGAGTTGCTCGAGCAGACGGTGCTGCCGAAGTTCTACGACCGCGGGTCCGACGGCCTGCCGGCGCGGTGGGTGGAGATGGTCCGGCA
This sequence comes from Rhodococcus sp. P4_C10, assembly GCF_056402135.1. Taxonomy (NCBI): domain Bacteria; kingdom Bacillati; phylum Actinomycetota; class Actinomycetes; order Mycobacteriales; family Nocardiaceae; genus Rhodococcus; species Rhodococcus sp. P4_C10. The sequence continues at coordinate 10,315 of NZ_JBFUHZ010000052.1, forward strand.
CACGCTCGAGGACCTGGGGCCGAAGGTGCTGGCGTCGCGGATGGTGCGCGACTACGTGGTGGGCCTGTACGCCCCGGCGGCGCGGTCCGCCCGTACCGCGGTGGCCGACGGCTACGCGGGGGCACGGCAGGTCTCGGCGTACCGCGGTCGGGTCGAGGCGGCCTGGCCGCGCGTGCAGGTGGTGCAGGTGGACAGCTCCGGGCTGCCGGACACCCCGGTGATCGGCGCCGACCTGACCCTGCGGGCACACCTGCGGCTCGGTGGCCTCGAACCGTCCGAGGTCGCGGTGCAGGCAGTCCTGGGCCACGTCGGCGCGGACGAGGAGCTCTCCGACACGGTGGTGGTGCCGATGACGCACGCCGGCTCGGAGGATCTGGGCGAGCTCTTCGTCGCCGAGACACGGATGCCGCTCTCCGGCGCGGTCGGGTACACGGTCCGGGTGCTGCCGCACCACGAACTGCTCGCCGGGGACGCCGAGCTGGCGTTGGTGGCGTTGCCGGCGGGCTAACGCTCGGCGAGCCGGGTCAGGGCCTTGCGGACCACCTCGGGGTCGGAGGTCTCCCAGAACGGCGGCAGCGACGCCCGCAGGTAGCCGCCGTAGCGGGCGGTCGCCAGCCGGGAGTCGAGGATCGCGACCACACCGCGGTCGTCGACGCTGCGCAGCAGCCGGCCCACGCCCTGGGCCAGCAGCAGCGCGGCATGGTTCGCGGCCACCGACAGGAAACCGTTGCCGCCGCGGGACTCGACGGCGCGCTGGCGGGCCACCAGCAGCGGGTCGTCCGGGCGCGGGAACGGGATCCGGTCCAGGATCACCAGGCTCAGCGAGGGGCCGGGCACGTCCACGCCCTGCCACAGCGACAGGGTGCCGAACAGCGAGGTGGCCTCGTCCGCGGCGAACTTACGCACCAGCTGGCCCGTGGCGTCCTCGCCCTGGCACAGCACCGGGGTGTCGAGCCGCTCGCGCATCACCTCCGCGGCGGCCTTCGCCGCCCGCATCGAGGAGAACAACCCGAGGGTGCGGCCGCCCGCGGCGGTGATCAGCTCGGCGATCTCGTCGAGGTAGCTCTGCGCCAGGCCGTCGCGGCCGGGTGCGGGCAGATGCTTTGCGACGTACAGGATTCCGGCCTTCGCGTGGTCGAAGGGGGAGCCGACGTCGAGGGAGTTCCACTTGATGTCCCCGGCGTCCGACGGCGCCTCGGTGCCGGTGGCCATCGCCGCGTCGGGGCTCACCGCGGACTCCGCGGGCAGGCCCCAGTTCACCGCCAGCCCGTCGAAGGAGCCGCCCACCGTCAGCGTCGCGGAGGTCAGGACCACCGTCGACTCGGCGAACAGCCGCGAACGCAGCAGCCCGCCGACGGACAGCGGCGCCATCCGCACCAGCTTGCCGCGGCGCTCCTCGTCGGCCAGCCACACCACGTCGCGGTGCTTGGCGGGGTCCGGCTCGTCGAAGGCGGTGAGCACCCGGACCGCGTTGTCGTGCACCTCGTCGACCGCGGCCAGGGCGGCGACCCGGGCCGCCGCGGCCTCCGGGTCGGCGGCGTTCATCCCCGGCCGGACCGGGCCGATCGCGGTACGGACCGCCCAGGCGGAGTCGCGGACCGCGGCCAGCGCGGGGCCGGCACCGTCGGGCAGCCGCTCCCAGCGCCCGGCGTAGCAGTCCTCGAGCACCGCCGCCCAGCCCTCCGAGGCCGCCTCCATCCGGTCGGCGTCCTGTTCCTCGACCAGCTTGACGCAGCGTCGTGCGGCTGCGGTGATCGTGGACGGCGCCAGCTCGGCGGTGGCCACGCCGGTGACCCGGTCCACCAGTTCGTGCGCCTCGTCGATGACCACCACGTCGTGCTCGGGCAGCACGGCGATGCCGGTGATCGCGTCGATCGCGAGCAGCGCGTGGTTGGTCACCACCACGTCCACCTGCGACGCCTCGGCCCGGGCACGTTCGGCGAAGCAGTCCTCGCCGACCGGGCAGCGGGACTTGCCGAGGCACTCGCGGGCGGTGACGCTGACCTGACGCCAGGCCTGGTCGCCGACGCCGGGCACCAGCTCGTCGCGGTCGCCGGTGTCGGTCTCGGAGGACCACTCGGTCAGCCGCTTGACCTCGCGGCCGAGCCGGGAGATGGCGAACGCGTCGAACAGCTCGGCGTTCTCCGGTTCCTCGGCGGCCCCCGTGTGGATCTTGTTCATGCAGAGGTAGTTGCCGCGGCCCTTGAGGATGGCGAACTGCGGGCGCCGCCCCAGGGTCTTGCTCAGCGCGTCGGCCAGCCGCGGCAGGTCGCGGTCCACGAGCTGACGCTGCAGCGCGATGGTCGCGGTGGAGATCACCACGGTGCGGCCCGACTCGACGGCATGCCGCACGCTCGGCACCAGGTAGGCCAGCGACTTGCCGGTGCCGGTGCCGGCCTGCACGGCCAGGTGCTCGCCGGTGTCGATGGCATGCGCCACCGCCGACGCCATGGTCAGCTGGTTTCGCCGCTCGGCGCCGCCGAGCGCGTGCACCGCCTCGGACAGCAGTTCGGGGACGGTGGGGAGTTCAGGCACCGGCCAAGGCTACCGGCAGCCACCGTCAGGTCCCGACAGCGTCGCGCGGCCGGTCGCGTGGTCACGCCGCCGACGGCACCTCGCCGATCAGCTGGATCCCGGCGCCGCGCAGGCGGTCCAGGGCGGTGGTGAGGGTGTCGGGGGAGACCGCCGCCGTGTACCGCAGCAACACCGTGGTGTCGAAGCCCTCACGGCGTGCGTCCAGTGCGGTGGCCAGCACGCAGTGGTCGGTGGCGATGCCGACCACGTCCACCGCGTCGACGCCGCGTCCGCGCAGCCACCCGGCCAGCGTCTCGCCCGAGGCGTCGATGCCCTCGAAACCGGAGTACGCGGCGCTGTACGCGCCCTTCGCGAACACCGCCTGCACCGGCGCGACGTCCAGGTCCGGGTGGAACTCGGCGCCGGGGGTGCCCGCGCGACAGTGCGGCGGCCAGGTGTCCACGTAGTCGGGTGTGTCGGAGAAGTGGTCGCCCGGGTCCACGTGGCGGTCCGCGGTCGCGACCACCACGGCGTAGCGGTCGGCCTGGTCCGTCAGGTAGCCGCTGACGGCTCGGGCGACCGCGGCGCCGCCCGTGACGGCGAGCGAGCCGCCCTCGCAGAAGTCGTTCTGCACGTCGACGACGACCAGCGCCCGCCGACCCGATCCGGTGTCCATTTCCTCACTCCTACGTTGTCTGCGACCCGAACTAGCCGACGAACCGGGTCGGCACCGCGGCCTCGCCGTGCGAGAGCTTGAGCCCCTCCCACGGCAGGCTCACCAGCCCGTTGGCGACCAGGTCGCGCCCCTCGGCCAGGGTGGGCAGGCCGTCCGCCCGCACACCGCCGCGGACCAGCGGGATCATCAGCTCCCGGCAGGTCAGGTCGCCGGCGTCGGGGGCCTCGGAGTCCGCCGGGTAGGCGATCTCCTCGACGATCGTGCCGGTGGGCCGGGCCAGCCGGACGGCCCGCTTGGTGCCGCCGCGGGACACCTTGTGGCTGCTGCGCTTGGCCACCGGGAGCCCGTCGACCTCGACGAGCTTGTAGACCATGCCCGCCGTGGGTGCCCCCGACCCGGTCACCAGCGCGGTGCCCACACCGTAAGTGTCCACCGGTTCGGCCCGCAGCGCCGCGATCGCGTACTCGTCGAGGTCGCCGGAGACCACGATCCGGGTGTTCACGGCGCCCAGGTCGTCGAGCTGCCGGCGCACCTGACGGGCCCAGACCCCGAGGTCGCCGGAGTCGATGCGGACGCCGCCGAGTTCGGGGCCGGCGACGGCGATCGCCGTCTTGACGCCCTCGGTGATGTCGTAGGTGTCCACCAACAGGGTGGTGCCCACGCCCAGCGCCTCGACCTGGGCGCGGAAGGCCGAGGCCTCGTCCGGGCCGTCGGCGGTGGTGTGCAGGAGGGTGAACGCGTGGGCGCTGGTCCCGGCGCCGGGCACGCCGTACCGGCGGACGGCCTCGAGGTTCGAGGTGGCGGTGAACCCGGCCAGGTAGGCGGCCCGCGAACACGCCACCGCGGACTCCTCGTGGGCGCGCCGCGAGCCCATCTCGATCATGGTCCGGCCGGCGGCGGCGCTGACCATGCGGGTGGCGGCGGACAGGATCGCGCTGTCGTGGTTGAGGATCGACAGCAGCAGCGTCTCGAGCAGCACGCACTCGGCGAAGGTGCCGCGCACCGAGAGGATGGGCGACCCGGGGAAGTACAGCTCGCCCTCGCGGTAGCCGTCGATGTCGCCGGTGAACCGGTACTCGCGGAGCCAGTCGACAGTGCGGCCGTCGAGGAACTTCGACACCACGGCCAGTTCCGGCTCGCCGAAGCGGAACCGGTCGAGGGCGTCGAGCAGGCGGCCGACGCCGCCGACCACGCCGTAGCGACGGCCGTCGGGCAGCCTCCGCGCGAAGGCCTCGAAGCTGCAGCGGCGGTGCGCGGAGCCGTCGGCGAGCGCCGCCGAGAGCATCGTCAGCTCGTACTGGTCGGTGAGCAGCGCCGTGCTGGTGCCCGGCTGGGACCACAGCGCGGAGCCGGCGATGGCGGCGGGCGCGGCGGTGGTCGAACCTGAGTGCGTCGTCACCGGGTCACCATAACGAGGCGTCGGTGGCCCGGCGCCCGCGTCCTGGCCGTTTTGTCCCACGATGTTCATTCTGTCGGGATCACGTCGTAGGCTGGTTGCATGGCTCCAGGCTCCACAATCACTCCGATGGCGAGGATTCCCGCCGCAGCCCCGCAGGTCCTACCCGCGGAGGCGGAGGTCACTGACGAGGACGAGGCACAGGATCGTCCCTGGGTGACGCTGGTGTGGGACGACCCGGTGAACCTGATGCACTACGTGACCTTCATCTTCCAGAAGCTGTTCGGCTACAGCAAGGCGAAGGCCACCGACCTGATGCTGCAGGTCCACAAGGAGGGCAAGGCCGTGGTGTCCTCCGGCTCGCGGGACAAGATGGAACACGACGTGCAGCGACTGCACGCCGCCGGGCTGTGGGCGACCATGCAGCGGGACAGCTGACGCGGATCTCCTCACGGAGAGACGCCTCACCACCACTCGAAAGGACCTGCGGGTAGGCATCGTGCGCACATGGAGTCGGAAGAATTCGCTGGGCGGCGTGAAGATTCGCTCCGAGATGGATGCGCGTGAGGCGTCGGTACTGCGGTCGCTGGTGAGCTCGGTGCTCTCGCTGCTGCAGGACCGGGCCGCGTCCGCGCCGCAGGACGACCTGGCCGAGCTGACCGGGCTGCGGACCGGGAACTCCACCGCGCCAACCGATGCGACGCTGGCCCGGCTGCTGCCGGACTTCCTCAAGCCCGACGCCGCGGGCGGCGAGGAGGCGACGCCGGGTGCCAATGTCAATGGGGCACTGCGCAGTCTGCACGAGCCGGAGATCATCGACGCGAAGCTCGCGGCGGGTTCGGTGATCCTGCAGACGGTTCCGGCGGAGGGCGGCAAGGTGGTGCTGACGCCGGAGCAGGCCGACGCCTGGCTCGCGGGCCTCAACGACGTCCGGCTGGCGCTGGGCTCGACGCTGCAGATCGACGCGGACACCCCCGAGGAACTGGACCCCGACGACCCGCGGGCCCCGCATCTCGACGTCTACCACTGGCTCACCTGGATGCAGGACTCGTTGGTGCAGGTCCTGGTCCCGTGAGGCCGGGGCCGAGCGACTCGTTGGCCGACGTCGCCGGCCTGCTGGTGGGCCACCACCACGAACTGGACCCGCACGCGGCGATGGGCTCGGGCCGGGCCACCGGCTGCACCGTGGTGCTGGCGCCGGGCGGCGCGACCGCCTCGGTGGACGTGCGGGGCGGCGGCCCGGGCACCCGCGAGACCGACCTCCTCGATCCCAGCCACAGCGTGCAGCAGGTGGACGCGGTGCTGCTCACCGGCGGCAGCGCGTACGGACTGGCCGCGGCGGACGGCGTGATGCGCTGGCTCGAGGAACGCGGCCGGGGCATCCCGATGGACGCCGACGGCCACGTGGTTCCGATCGTGCCGGGCGCGGTGATCTTCGACCTGCCGGTGGGGGACTGGGCCGTGCGCCCCACCGCGGACCACGGGTTCCTGGCCGCGGACGCCGCCTCGGCGAGCGTGGGGCGCGGCTCGGTGGGGGCCGGCGTCGGCGCCCGGGCCGGAATCCTCAAGGGCGGCGTCGGCACCGCCTCCGCGGTGCTCGGGCCCGGACCCGCGGAGGGAGTCACGGTGGCGGCGCTGGTCGTCGCCAATCCCGTTGGCGCCGTGTTCGATCCCGCGACCGGGCTGCCCTGGGCCGTGGGCCCGGGGGACCTGGCGCGGTGGGGGCTGCGGATGCCGGATCCGGCCGAACTGGCGGCGGCCGTCGAGCTGGGTCAGAAAGGCACCGTCCTCAACACCACGATCGGCGTGGTCGCCACCGACGCCGCGCTCGGCAAGGCCGGGTGCCGCCGCGTCGCGGTCGCCGGGCACGACGGGATGGCCCGGGCGATCCGCCCCGCGCACTCGCCGCTCGACGGCGACACCCTGTTCGCGCTCGCCACCGGGACCCACCCGGGTCCGACGCCGGACGCCGCCGCCCCTCCCGTCCCGGCGGCGTTCGCCGCGGACCTGCCGGTGCTGGCCGCGGTGTGCGAGGCCGCCGCCGACGTCACGGCCCGGGCGATCGTCGACGCGATCCTGACGGCCACCCCGGTGGCGGGGATCCCGACCTACCGGGAACTGTTCCCCTCCGCCTTCCGGACCTAGGACGTGTCTCCCAATCCCCATTTCGGCGCCCCTGGCGTCCAATCGTCGCCCCGCTGCGTTGTCGTCGGCGCCGATACAACAGCGGTATCGGCTTCTCCTCCGCCTTGCCGGACGACGATTGTCTCGCCAGGTCCATCCGAGAAGGATTAGGAGATACGTCCTAGGCTGGGACCACTCGGGAGGCGAGCGTGCTGCAGATCAGATCCGACCTGGTGGATGCGATGGTGGCGCACGCCCGCGCCGACCACCCGGACGAGGCCTGCGGCATCGTGGTCGGCCCCGAGGGTTCCGACGCCCCGCAGCGGCACGTCCCGATGACCAACGCGGAGCGGTCGCCTACCTTCTACCGCTTCGACTCCGGTGAGCAGTTGCGACTGTGGCGGGCGATGGACGCGGCCGGCGAGGCGCCGGTGGTGCTCTACCACTCGCACACCGCCACCGAGGCCTACCCCAGCCGCACCGACGTCGCCCTCGCCGCCGAACCCGACGCCCACTACGTGCTGATCTCCACCCGCGACCCGCAGCGGGACGAGCTGCGCAGCTTCCGGATCGTCGACGGGCAGGTCGCCGAGGAGCCGGTCGAGGTGCTGCCCGCGTCCGGGGCCGCGGCATCGAATGGGAGCAAACCATGACCGTCGTCTCCGTCCCGACCGTTCTCCGCGTCCACACCGGGGGCGAGAAACGGGTCGAGGCAACGGGTTCCACGCTGTCGGCGTTGATCGACGACCTCGACAGCCGGTACGCCGGCATCCGCGACCGGCTGGTCGCCGGGGGCGCGCTGCACCGGTTCGTGAACGTGTACGTGGGCGAGGAGGACGTGCGGTTCACCGGGGGACTCGGCACCGCGATCGCCGCCGACGACGAGGTCACGATCCTGCCCGCGGTCGCCGGGGGCTGAGCGCGGTGGCCCGGTACGAGAGCCTGCTGGCGACGCTGGGCGAGACCCCGCTCGTCGGCCTGCCCCGGCTCTCGCCCCGCTGGTCGGGCCCGGACCCGGTGCGGCTGTGGGCGAAGCTCGAGGACCGCAACCCCACCGGATCGGTGAAGGACCGGCCGGCCCTGGCGATGATCGACCGGGCCGAGCGGGACGGCCGGCTCGCCCCCGGCGCCACCATCATGGAACCCACCAGCGGAAACACCGGCATCTCGCTGGCGATGGCGGCGAAGCTCAAGGGCTACCGGCTGGTGTGCGTCATGCCGGAGAACACGTCCGTCGAGCGCCGCCAGCTGCTCGCGCTGTACGGCGCCGAGATCGTCGACACGCCCGCCCGCGGCGGCTCCAACGAGGCGGTCGCGACGGCCAAGCGGCTGGCCGCCGAGCACCCCGACTGGGTGATGCTCTACCAGTACGGCAACCCCGCGAACGCGGACGCGCACTACGCGGGCACCGGGCCGGAGCTGCTGCGCGACCTCCCCGAGATCACCCACTTCGTGGCCGGCCTGGGCACCACCGGCACCCTGATGGGCGTCGGGCGCTACCTGCGTGAGCGCGTCCCCGGTGTCGAGATCGTCGCCGTCGAGCCGCGCTACGACGAGGTGGTCTACGGCCTGCGCAACCTCGACGAGGGCTTCGTCCCGGAGCTCTACGACGAGACGGTGCTGACCGCCCGCTTCTCCGTCGGACCGGCCGACGCGGTGCGCCGGACCCGCGAACTGGTGGAGCGGGAGGGCATCTTCGCCGGTATCTCCTCGGGCGCGGTGCTGCATGCCGCGCTCGTCGTCGCGGGCCGGGCGGCGCGGGCGGGCCGGCCCGCGGACGTCGCGTTCGTCGTCGCCGACGCGGGCTGGAAGTACCTGTCGACCGGCGCGTACGACGGTACGCTCGAAGATGCAGAGCAGGCCCTCGACGGTCAGCTGTGGGCGTGACGAAAGCGGTTGAGGCGGAAGATGACCAATCCCATGGACCAGTTCCGGAGCACCCCGGCGGGACTGCCGGTGCCCGGTCAGCCCGCCGTGCCCGCGACCCAGCGGGCGCTGTGGCAACAGGCGGCGATGGTCATCGGTGGATTCGTCGTCGGCCTCTACCTGCTCGAGTTCGTCGACATGCTGATGCGCGGCCGCCTGGACAGCGTCGGCGTCGAGCCGCGCACCCTGGACGGGCTGTGGGGCATCGTGTTCGCGCCCGTGCTGCACGCCGGCTGGGGACACCTGGTCGCCAACACCATCCCGCTGCTGGTGCTCGGATTCCTGGTGCTGCTCTCGGGGATCGGCCGCGGCCTCGCGGCCACCGGCATCATCTGGGTGGTCGGGGGCCTGGGGCAGTGGCTCTTCGGCGGCGCGAACAGCATCCACCTCGGCGCGTCGGTGCTGGTGTTCGGCTGGCTGGCGTACCTGATCGCCCGCGGTCTGTTCACCCGGCACCTGGGCCAGCTGGCCCTGGGACTGGTGGTGCTGGTGGTCTACGGCGGGCTGCTGTGGGGCGTGTTCCCGGGGGTCAACGGGATGTCGTGGCAGGGGCACCTGTTCGGCGCGCTGGGCGGCGTCCTGGCGGCGTGGGTGCTGGCGGCCGACGTCCGAAAGGCGCGGCGGGCCCCGGCGCTGAATCCGTAGCCGCGGGACCGGATGTGGGCCCGCGGCGGCCGGGTGTGACGGCAGGCGCATCGACACGGTCACCAAGGATTCGTCTCGAAACGCCCGGGAAGTATTCAAGGGACTGACGGCTCGTGGCAGCATGGCACTCATGCGCATCACCGTCCTGGGTTGTTCGGGCAGCGTCGCCGGCCCCGATTCGCCCGCGTCGGGCTACCTGCTGACCGCACCCGACACACCGCCGGTGGTCATCGACTTCGGGCCCGGCGTACTGGGCGCGCTGCAGCGGTACGCCGACCCCGGCGAGGTGTCGATCTTCCTGACCCACCTGCATGCCGACCACTGCCTCGACCTGCCCGGGCTGCTCGTCTGGCGCCGCTACCACCCGGTGAAGCCGGCCGGGCGTGCCCTGTTGTACGGCCCCAGCGGCACCGACTCCCGGATCGGCGCGGCGTCCGCGGAACTCGCCGGCGAAACCGACGACATCTCCGACACCATCGACCTGAGGCTCCTCGAGGACCGGCGCTCGGTGGAGTTCGGTGCGCTGACCGTCGAGGCCCGCCGGGTGTTCCACCCGCCGGAGGCGTACGGGCTCCGGTTCACCGATCCGGACGGCCGCAGCCTGGCGTACTCCGGGGACACCGGCATGTGCGACGAGGTGGTCGAACTGGCCCGCGGGGTGGACGTGTTCCTGTGCGAGGCGTCGTGGACGCACAGCCCCGACCGTCCCGAGGGCATCCACCTGTCCGGGACCGAGGCCGGTCAGGTCGCGGCGCGGGCCGGCGTCGGCGAGCTGCTGCTCACCCACATTCCGCCGTGGACCTCCCGCGAGGACGTCATCGCCGAGGCGAAGGCGGAGTTCTCCGGACCCGTGCACGCCGTCCTGCCCGGGGATGTCTTCGCGATCTGACCGGGCCCACCGATTAGGCTGACCCAGGTGAGCAGACGACTGGACGGCAGGGCGGACGACGAACTCCGCGAGGTAAGGATCACCCGAGGCTTCACCAGTCACCCCGCAGGGTCGGTGCTGGTCGAGTTCGGCAACACCCGGGTGATGTGCACGGCCAGCGTGGAGGAGGGCGTGCCCCGCTGGCGCAAGGGCTCCGGCCTCGGCTGGCTCACCGCGGAGTACGCGATGCTCCCGGCGGCCACCCACACCCGCAGCGGCCGCGAGTCGGTCAAGGGCAAGGTCGGCGGACGCACCCAGGAGATCAGCCGGCTGGTCGGCCGCTCGCTGCGCGCCTGCATCGACCTCGCCGCGATCGGCGAGAACACCATCGCCATCGACTGCGACGTGCTGCAGGCCGACGGGGGCACCCGCACCGCGGCGATCACCGGCGCGTACGTCGCGCTCGTCGACGCCGTCACCTACCTGCGGGCGGCGGACCTGCTGACCGACCCGCAGCCGATCTCCTGCGGCATCGCCGCCGTCAGTGTCGGCGTCGTGGACGGCCGGGTCCGGCTGGACCTGCCGTACGAGGAGGACTCGCGCGCCGAGGTCGACATGAACATCGTCGCCACCGACACGGGAACCCTGGTCGAGGTGCAGGGCACCGGCGAGGGCGCGACCTTCCCGCGCACCACCCTGGACAAGATGCTGGACTCCGCGCTGGCGGGCTGCGAGCACCTGTTCGAGCTGCAGCGGCAGGCACTGGAGATGCCGTACCCGGGCGAGCTGCCCGAGCCGAAGAACCCTGAGGCGGCGAAGAAGAAGTTCGGTGCCTGAGGCGGTCCGGCTGCTGGTCGCGAGCCGTAACGCCAAGAAGCTGCGCGAGCTGCGGCGGGTGCTCGAGACCGCCGGGGTCAGCGGCATCGAGCTGGTCGGCCTGGACGAGGTGCCGGACTTCCCGGAGGCGCCGGAGACCGGCGCCACCTTCGAGGAGAACGCCCTGGCGAAGGCGCGTGACGCGGTCGCGGCGACCGGAATGCCCTGTGTCGCAGATGATTCCGGTCTCGAGGTGGACTCGCTGAACGGGATGCCCGGGGTGCTGTCCGCGCGGTGGTCGGGCGTGCACGGGGACGACGGCGCGAACACCGCGCTGGTGCTGGCGCAGCTGCTGGACGTGCCGGACGAGCGGCGGGGCGCGGCCTTCGTCTCGGCGTGCGCGCTGGTGACGCCGGGCGGGGCGGAGCGCGTCGTGCGCGGGACGTGGCCCGGCGCGATCGCCCGGGAGCCGCGCGGCGACGGCGGATTCGGCTACGACCCGGTGTTCGTGCCGGCGGGGGACCAGCGCAGCGCGGCGCAGTTGTCGCCGGAGGAGAAGGACGCGGCCTCGCACCGCGGTCGTGCGCTGGCGCAGCTGGTGCCCGACCTCGCGGCGCTGTCCGCCCGCTGACCGGTCGACCTCCCTGTCGACCGAATGTGCACTTTTCGTCGTTTGCCCCCGCGCGACGCCCCGGCAGGTGCACACTCGGCGGCGCCGGTGCGGGCAGACGAGCCCGGCCGACCGAAAGGAAAGGGTGCCGATGACCCCGAGGATGATTCCGCAGACGCCCTGCGACTGGCTGGTCTACCTGGTTGCGACGCTGACCGGTCAGCCGGTGGTCAAGGGCGGCGGCGGGTCCTAGCCGCGTCCGCCGAGTGTGCACTTCCCGTCGTCGCTTCGCGGGCGACGCCCCGGCAGGTGCGCACTCGGCGGAGCGGGCGACTAGACGTCGAAGTCGCGCTTGACCTGCTGGGTGCGCCAGTGCTCGACGAAGAAGGACAGGAACGGGACGGTGCCGGCGAGCAGGGTGCCGACGGTCCGGCCCGCGGGCCAGCGCACCTTCACCGCGAGGTCCATCGTGAGGATCAGGTACACGAAGTAGACCCAGCCGTGCACGATGGCGATCCAGCTCGGCAGGTTGTCGACCTTGAAGATGTACTTGGCGACCATCTCGGCGGTGAGCACCAGCAGCCAGATGCCGGTGGCGTAGGCGAGGACCCGGTAACGCAGCAGTGCCGCGGCGATCTTCTTGTTGTCGCGGACCGGCGCGGTCTCGACGGTGTCTTCGGGGGCCGTGCTCACGTGGTGCTCCTATCGCCCTCGGCGCGGATCTGCGCGAGGTAGTTGTTGTACGCCGCTATGGCCTCGACCTCGGGGTCGTCGACGTCGGTGCCGATGGTCGCCGCTGCGCCGACGGAGGCCCGTTGGGGCAGCAGGTCGGCGGGGATCTCGCGGGGACCCTCGTCCGCCCCGGCGACCGGAGCCTCCGGATCGGCGTCCTCGAGCTGCACGAACCTGCGGTACGCGTAGACCACGAAGGCCGCGAACAGGGGCCACTGGAAGGCGTAGCCCAGGTTCTGGCCGGTGCCGCCCGCGGCCTCGAACCGCGTCCACTGCCACCATCCCAGCGCCAGGCAGGCGCCTGCCGCGATGACGACGAACAGGATCAGTGCTGGTCGGCGACGGGATGGTGAACTTGCCATGCCTCGACGGTACCCGAGCCGACAGGGCGGCCGAAACGACGCCCGGCGCCGTCGGCGGGCCGGTGGACCACGC
>NZ_JBFUHZ010000053.1:0-25023 GCF_056402135.1 Rhodococcus sp. P4_C10
TCAGGGGTGCGTTAGCGTGGACCACGAAGGTCTCCTGTCGGTGAGTGGTTGTCGTAGTAGCTCCACTTCACGACAGGAGACCTTCGCTGTTCAACGACCGGTCACAGTGTGTCGTTGCAATCCTTCGACCAACCTGCCTGGGCAGTACACCTAGTCGGCGGCGTACTCGGCCTCGAGCTCGATCTGCTCCACGGCGACTCCCGGCACCCGGACGGCACCCGGTGTGTAGGTGACCGCATGAAGCGCGCCGGTGTATCGGAATGGCCCGCGACGCCGGCGCAGATCCCAGGAGACCGGGCCGCGGGCGTCCACCCCGACCGAGATGCCGGTCCACGGGGCCATGCCGACCAGCTGCACCTGGTCGGGCAGTTTCGCGGCGGGAGCGCCGTCGACCCGGAGTTCGAAGTCCCAGCGCAGGCCAGGGCGCACGCTCGCGGAGACCTCGATCCGGCGGGCGCCTGCGGGCAGCGGCCCGGCGTCGACCTGCCGGTAGCGGCCGTAGCCGTTGAAGCCGAACATCAGGTGTCCGTCCTCGACGTAGAGCAGGTAGCCGCCCTGGACGTCGCCGTGTGCCACCAGGACGCCCTCGTCGCCGGCTGTGTGGCCGCCCAAGTCGATGCCGATCTCGAAGTCGCGGAACGCGATCAGCTTCGAGGACCGGTAGCGCTCCAGGGTGGGTGTCCCCGCGAGGATCAGGACCGGCCGCGACAGCTTCTCCTCCGCGGGCCGGCGGACGGCGAGGGCGTTCCCGGCGACCAGGGGGAAGACGGTGTTCGCCCATGCCGCGTCGTCCCACGCCCGCGCCAGTTCGCGCACCTTCTCCGGGTACCGGTCGGCGACGTCGCGCAGTTCGGTGGGGTCCTCCCGCACGTCGAACAGCTGCCAACGGGGCGCGTCCACGTCGGTCTCGGGGCGGTGCGCGAGCAGCTTCCAGCCGTCCCGGTAGTAGCCGCGGTTGCCGGTCATCTCGGTGTACTGCTCGGTGTGGGCGGACTCCGCGGCCGGGTCGCGGAGCAGCGCGCTCGCGTCCACGCCGTCGAACTCCTTGGCGGGCAGTCCGTTCCGTGTGCCGGGTGGCTGAATTCCGGCCAGCGCGAGCAGGGTGGGTGCGAGGTCGGTGACGTAGGCGAACTGCTCACGGACACCGTTGTCCCCCTGCGTCTTTCGGAGCCCGGCCGGCCAGGACAGGACGAACGGCACCCGGACGCCACCGGCGAAGGACTGGCCCTTGTAGAACCGGAACGGGGTGTTGGACGTCTGCCCCCAGCCCCTCGGGTAGTGCACGCCCAGTGCGGCCGTGCCGATCAAGTCCTCCTCGTGCGGCACGTCGCCGACCCAGTCCGGGCCCCCGACGCGGGCGAACTGCGCGAAGTAGCTGCGGGTGCCCTCGGGTCCGCCCTCCGCGGTGCCGCCGTTGTCGGAGGTGAACACCACGACGGTGTTGTCCAGTTCGCCCAGGTCGGCGACGGTGTCCAGGATCCGGCCGACGCTCTGGTCGACGCTGTCGACCATCGCCGCGTACACCTCCATGTACCGGGCGTACCGGCGCTGTTCCTCCGGTGTGAGCGAATCCCATTCGGGCACGTCGAATCCCGGCTCGCTGTTGCGGGGCGCCTGCTCGGTGCCGGCCGGGAACAGGCCCTGCTCGAGCTGGGAGGCGAACCTGCGTTCGCGCATCACGTCCCAGCCCTGCGCGTACTTCCCGCGGTACTTGTCGATGTCCTCGTCCTTGGCCTGCAGGGGGCCGTGCATCGCCACGTGCGCGAAGTACAGGAAGAACGGTTTGTCCTGATCGTGCGCCCGCAGGTCCTTGATGTACCCGACGGCCTTGTCGGTGAGGTCATCTGTGAGGTAGTAGTTTTCGGGGTACTCGTCGATGTCGACCACCGAATTGTCCGAGACCAGCTGGTTCGGGTGGAAGAAGGAGTTCAGGCCCTCCAGGGACCCGTAGTAGCGGTCGAATCCGCGTTGGGTGGGCCAGGAGTCGCGGACGGCACCCGGACGCAGGTTGGCGTCGCGCACCAGGTGCCATTTCCCTACGCCGTAGGTGGCGTAGCCGCCGGCCCGCAGCATCTCCGGCAGCGTGAGCACGTCCTCGGCGAGTTCGAGTCGCAGGCCCGGGAAGCCGGGGTCCGCGTTGGCGACGAAGCCGTAGCCCGCGCGATGCGGGTTGATCCCGGTGAGCAGCGCCGCGCGCGACGGCGAGCAGAGCGGGGTGGTGTGGTAGTTCGTGAGCCGCACGCCGGAGGCCGCGAGCCGGTCGAGGTTTGGGGTGTCGATCTCCGAACCGAACGGCCCGATGTCGCTGAACCCCATGTCGTCGATCAGCACCACGACGATGTTCGGCGACCCCGGTGCGGCAGACGGATCGGTCGTCCAGGCGGGGGTCGAGTCGCCGGTGGTCCTGCCGATGTGGCCGGCGAAACCCTCGTAGCCCCTGGCGTGCGGCGGCAGAGTCATCAGCCGGCGACCCGGACCGGCTCGTCGATGGGCGAGTAGTGCGAGGCGTCGCCCGCGACGGCGCGACTGCGCTCGCCGTGGATGCTGACGGGTACGTCGCCGGCCAGGGTGACACGGCCGAGACGGCGGTGCTGACCGTCGTAGTCGTCGACGGCGTAGTGCTGGGTGGCGCGGTTGTCCCAGATGGCGACGTCGCCGTCGGCCCAGTTCCACCGGGTGGTGTGCTCGAGCTTGGTCACCCGGGCCTGCAGCAGGTTGAGCAGGGCATGCGACTCGTTGGTGCCCAGTCCGACGAAGCCCTTCACGAAGTGGCCCAGCAGCAGTGCGCGTTCCCCGGTCTCGGGGTGCACCCGCACCACGGGGTGCTCGGTCTCGTAGAAGGTGGACTGGAACTCCTTGCGGTACTCCTCGGAGTTGGCGTCGAGGTGGGCCGCACTGGTGGCCGCGTAGTCGTAGACGTTGGTGTGGGTGGCCCACAGGTTCTCCACCAGCGTCTTGAGCGGATCAGGCAGCGACGCGTAGGCGGCGACCGTCGACGCCCAGGTGGTGGAGCCGCCGTAGCTGGGCAGCACCTCCGCGCGCAGGATCGATGCCTTGGGGATCCGGTCGACGAAGCTGACATCGGTGTGCCAGCTGTTGGCCCGGCCGTACTCGGAGTCGATGGGCAGGATGCGCTCCCCGCGCGAGGTGACGGTGGGGTGCGCGGTGGTGGGCTCGCCGAGCAGCTGCGCGAACGCGTACTGGCCGGCCTCGTCGAGCTGGTGTTGGCCGCGGAAGAAGATCACCTTGTGCTCGAGCAGGGCCTGACGGATCAGGCCTACGGTCGCCGGGTCGAGCTCGGCGCCGAGGGTGACGCCGTCGATGCGGGCGCCGATGTGCGAGCCGAGACGGACCACCGCGGGTGCGGCGGCGGTGACGGTTGCGTCGGCCCGGTCGGTAGCGAAATCGATGGACATGGAAGGCCTTTCGTCGAAGTCGTGCCGAATCTGACGGGGCCGAGATTTCCACCGGCGGTGCTGTGGGCCAAGGGTTTCCGTCACCGTGATCGCAAGGCCGCCACGGTATGTCCGATTGGACAAATGCTCGGGAGGTGCTAGTTTTCTGCCCATGTCTTCCGGCCGGCTCACCGCCCTGCGGGTCACCTACGTGACCTCCGCGCTGGGCTCCCGCCTGCCCCTGGCGCGCGAACTCTGTTGTTCGCCTCGCGGTCTCTCTCGCTAACTCGCGCTGCTTCCTCCCACACGTCGACGTTTCGCCTCGCCATGGCCCTTCTGGCCGTGTCGCCGGGGTGACGTCTCGACGTCTCTGCAGGTCAGCGCGCTTCCATCCGCCGTGTAGGTCTGTCCCGCCAGGGACGAAGCGCAAGGAAACCACGTGCTCACCTCTGCTGCGCCGGCCTCGGCCGGCCGGACCAGGTCACCCCTGAGTCCCTCCAACCGTCCCAGTCCCGCGAACCATTCCAGTCCCTCGAGTCATCCCGGTCCCTCGAATCGGCCCCGTGCCCTCGGCGCGCCGAACCGTCCGTCCTCCAGGGGGCACGTCCAGATCGTCCCGCCCGACCTCCGGGTCGTCGACACCCCGGTCGCCGCGGTGCTCCGCGTCGCCTGCGAGCGTGGACCCATCGCCCGAGATGCGGCGGCGAAGGCCACCGGCCTGAGTGTCGCCACGGTGAACCGCCAGGTCACCGCCCTCCTCGGGGATGGACTGCTGCGCGAGCGCGCCGATCTCACCGCGTCCGGCGCGGTGGGCAGGCCCCGGGTCCCGTTCGAGGTCAACCACGAGCCCTACCTCACCGTCGGTATCCACATCGGTGCGGTGGTCACCGGCATCGTCGCCGTCGACCTCCGCGGCAGAGTGCTTGGCGCGGTGGAGATCCCGACTCCGGCGACCGGCCAGGCCAAAGCCCTGGCGCAGATCGCGCGGAGCGCGCGGCAGTTCGCCTCGCGCTGGCACCGCCGGCGGGCGCTGTGGGTCGGCGTCGCGCTCGGCGGGCGGGTCGACGCCGCCACCGGTCGCGCGGACCACCCGCGGCTCGGGTGGCGGGACGCCCCGGTGGGCGAGATCGTCGGGGAGGGACTCGGGCTCCCGGTCTCGGTCGCCGCCCACGTCGAGGCGATGGCGGCCTCGGAACTGCTGCTCGCGTCGCAGCGTCCGGGCGCCGCAGGTACCGCCGGGACCAGCCTGTACTTCTACGCCCGGGAGACCGCCGGCGTCGCGGTCACCATCGACGGGCGAGTGCACACGCCGTCGAGCGGACCCGGCTCGATCGTGCACCTGCCCACCGGCTCCTCGGCGCGTTGCTCATGCGGAGCCCTCGGATGCCTCGAGGCCACCGTCAGTGACCGCGCCGTGGTCGCGGCCGCCGAGGCGGCGGGCATCCTCACCGGAGTCGGGGAGCGGCCCTCCGTCGCCGCCGTCTACCGGGCCGCGCAGGAAGGATCCGTTGTGGCACACGAACTTCTGGTGGAACGGGCGCAGGTGCTCGGCCGGACCGTGGCCGTGCTCCGGGACCTGTTCAACCCCGACCGGGTGATCCTGGGCGGGCAGGCGTTCACCGAGTACCCGGCCGGCATCCCGCACGTCGCGGAGGCGTTCGCCCAGGCCTCGACGCTGGCGCGCAAGGACATCCGGATCACCGGATTCGGCAACCGCGTCCAGGAGCACGCCGCCGCCGTCGTCTCCCTCAGCTCCCTCTACTCCGATCCGCTCACCTCCATTCGAAGGGCAATCTCCCGATGAGCTCCTCCTCTGTCACCAGCATCGACCGCCGGACGTTCTTCCGGGGCGCCGGACTGACCGCCGCCGCGATCCTCGGGACCGGGCTGCTGGGTGCGTGCTCCTCGGCGGTGCAGGCCCAGAAGTCCGGGCCGGACGGGGCGTCGGGCATTCCGGTGCGCGGCGGCACCCTCGAGACCGGCATCACCGCCGACGTCATCCCGGCGACCTTCCTGACCAACACCGCCGGGTCCACCACGGTGATCGGCCTGGCCTACGACAGCCTCGTCCGGTACCCGCACGACAAGGTGGAACCCACACCGCGACTGGCGAAGTCGTGGGTCCTGGCCCCGGACGGACTGGCGCTGACGCTGGACCTGCGCGACGACGTCACCTTCCACAGCGGCCGGCCGTTCACCTCCAAGGACGCGGAGTTCTCGATCCGCACCTACGCGGACCCGAAGTGGACCGCGCAGTTGCGGAGCACGGCGGCGGCCGTCACCGGGTTCGACACCAGCGACCCGCACCGGTTGGTGCTCACCTTCGCGCATCCGCTCGGCAACATCTTCGACCTGCTCGACACGGTCCCCATCCTCGACAGCGAGTCGATCGACAAGCTCACCGCCGGTGAGGCGTTCGTCGGGACCGGGCCGTTCAAGCTGGTCTCCCGGACCCCCAACAGCTCGCTGACCTTCGAGCGCAACGAGCGGTACTGGATCCCGGAGCGGCCGTACCTGGACCGGGTGGAGGTGTCGATCATCCCGGACGCGCAGGCGCTGCTGAGCTCGCTGCGGTCCGGTCAGGTCTCTCTGGTCAACGGGCTGAGCTACCGGGACAACGAGGTGCTGGGCAACACCGCCGGCTTCCAGTCGATCGCGCTGGACGGCGCCGAACTGCAGGTGTACGTCGGCACCAACGTCACCCATCCGGCGCTGGCCGACGTGCGGGTGCGCCAGGCGATCGCGTACGCGCTGGACCGGGACCGCATCATCGCCGAGGTGTTCCGGGGCTCCGGTTACCCGGTGAACCTGCCGTGGCCGAAGACCTCACCCGCCTACGACGAGTCACGGAACCGGACCTTCGGCCTGGACCCGGCCCGGGCCCGGACGATCCTCGCCGACGCGGGGGTGGCCGTGCCGAGGCTGCCGTTGACGTACCAGGCCGGAAACCCCTTCTACGAGGCGTCCGCGCAGATCGTGCAGGCCAACCTCGCGGACGTCGGGATCGAGGTGCAGCTGGACCCGCAGGAGGGCGCGACCTTCGTGAAGTCGCTGATCGGGGCGCAGTTGCCGGGACTGTGGTTGACCTTCCACTCGTGGGCGCAGTACGTGCCGTCGACGCTGAACGTCAGTGCGTACCCCTTCAATGCGCGGAAGAACTCCTCGCATTTCGAGAGCCCGGCGTACATCGCCGCCGCCGACGCGGCGTGGCAGGTCACCGACGGCACCGGCGCGGAGGCGGTGGCCCGGTACCGGGCGGTCAGCGACCAGCTCCTCGAGAGCCTGTTCCTGATCGAGATCGGCGTGGTGCTGAACGAACTCGGTGCCTCGCAGCAGGTGCGCGGCGTCGACTGGACCAAGCGTTCGGAGATCCTCCACACCGACACCTACCTGGCCTGACGGTGAGAACGAGAGGAGTCCCGCGATGGTGAAGTACCTCGCGCGCCGGCTGCCGTCCGCGGCCGTGGTCCTGTTCCTGGCCTCGCTGCTGATCTTCTTCGTGCTGCGACTGGTCCCCGGCGACCCGGCGACCAGCCTGGCCGGACCGGATGCGAGCGCGGAATCGATTGCCGCGATCAGGCATTCGCTCGGCCTGGACCGATCGGTGCCGGCGCAGTACCTGAGCTGGATCGCCGGAGTGGCGACCCTGGATCTCGGGAGGTCGTACGTGATCGGCGGCCAGATCTCGGACCTGGTCGCCGACGGGCTGGTCAACACCGTGGTGCTGGCGTCCGCCGCACTGCTGCTCGCGGTGGTGGTGAGCGTGGCTCTCAGCGTGGCCGTGGTGGTCTGGCCGAAGCGGTGGCTGACCGGGCTGGTGGCCGGCGCGAACACGCTCGCGGTCGCGTTGCCGCCGTTCGTCACCGGTGTCCTGCTGGTGCTGGTGTTCTCGGTGCTGCTGCCGGTGCTGCCGTCCGGCGGGGTGCCGCCGGACGGGTTCTGGGCTCGGCCGGACATCTCCGCGCAGTACCTGCTGCTGCCCGCCGTGTGCCTGGCCCTGCCGGTGGCGGCGGCCCTGACCCGGTTCCTCACCGAGTCGCTGCGCACCCAGATGGCGCAACCGTACGTGCTCACCGCCCGCGCCCTCGGCGTCTCGCGGTGGAATCTGGTGAGCCGCAGTGCATTGCGCAATGCGCTGCCGTCGATGCTGACCGCCCTGGGACTGCAGGCCGGGCAGCTGCTCGGCGGCGCGGTGCTGGTGGAGGCGATCTTCGCGTGGCCGGGGATCGGGCAGCTGATCGAGCAGGGCATCAGCCGCCGCGACTACCCGGTGGTGCAGGTGCTGCTGTTGATCTCGGTGTCGGTGTTCGTGATCGTCCAGCTGCTCACCGACGTCGCGCACGCCTACCTCGACCCGCGCATCCGGATCGGGGGAGCGGCATGAGCGCCCCGCGCACGGGAGAGACGGCCACGACGGGGACGCGCACGCGGGCGCCGGCTGTGGCGTCGGTCCTGGAGATCGAGGACCCGGCGATCGCGAGTCGGGCGCCGGCGCAGCCGGACCCGCCGCGGCGTCGGCCGGTGCTGCGGGCGCTGACGCACGGTCAGGGCCTGGTCGGGGTGGCGTTGCTGGCGGTCGTGCTGCTCGCCGGCCTGCTGGCGCCGTGGCTGGCGCCCTTCGACCCCACCGCCCAGATCCCGGGGGCGAACCTGTCGGGGCCCGGCGCCGAGCACTGGTTCGGCACCGACCAGGTGAACCGGGATGTGTATTCCCGAGTGCTGCACGGCATCCGGATCAACCTGGAGATCATCGTGATCGCGGTCCCGATCGGGGCGGTGGTCGGGTCGCTGGCCGGCCTGCTGTCGAGCCTGCACCCGGTGGCCGACGTGATCGCCCAGCGGGTGTTCGACGTGGTGCTGGCGTTCCCCGCGCTGATCCTGGCGATCGCGCTGGCGGCCATCGTCGGGCCGGGGGCGTCGACGGTGATCCTGGTGATCGTCGCGGCGGAGATCCCGATGTTCGGTCGGATGGTCCGGGGGCAGGTCCTGGCCATCCGGGAACTGCCGTACGTGGAGTCGGCGCAGGTGATCGGTGCCGGCAGCACGTGGGTGCTGCGCACCCACGTGCTGCCGAACGCGCTCGAGCCACTCGGCGTGCAGGTCGCGCTGT
This sequence comes from Rhodococcus sp. P4_C10, assembly GCF_056402135.1. Lineage (NCBI taxonomy): Bacteria > Bacillati > Actinomycetota > Actinomycetes > Mycobacteriales > Nocardiaceae > Rhodococcus > Rhodococcus sp. P4_C10. Next base: position 8,506 of record NZ_JBFUHZ010000053.1, read on the forward strand.
CCATGTCGGTCGCCGTGTTCGTCGAGAGCGCCATGAGTTTCGTGGGCATCGGCGTGCGGCCGCCGGAGCCGTCGCTGGGGTCGATCATCGCCGACGCCGTCCCGAACCTGGATGCCAACCCGGCCTTCGCGATCGGCCCGCTGGCGGTGGTCGCAGCGCTGGTGCTCGGCTTCCTGCTCGTCGCCCAGGCGCTCGGCCGTGCCCGCCGGTCCTGACCGTCCCGACAACCGTGAAGAGGAAGAGATGACCGAACCGATTCTCGAGATCGACACGCTCTCCGTCAGTTTCGGCGCCGGCGAGTCCCACGCCCAGGACGTCGTGTCCGACCTCGACCTGACCGTGGCCCGCGGCGAGATTGTCGCGCTCGTCGGCGAATCCGGATCCGGCAAGTCGATGACCGCGAAGGCGGTCCTGGGCCTGCTACCCGACGGGGCGCGCGCCCGCGGCTCGATCCGGCTCGGCGGCGAGGAGGTGGTGGGCGCCGACGAGCAGACGCTGGCCCGACTGCGCGGCACCCGGGCCGCCATGGTGTTCCAGGAGCCGCAGACCGCGCTGAACCCGGTGCAGACGGTGGGATGGCAGCTCGCGCAGGCGTTCCGGGCGCACGGCAGGACAGGCCGCGCCGCCGCCAGGGCCCGTGCGGTCGAGTTGCTGCGGCTGGTCGAGATCCCGGAACCCGAGCGGCGGGTGGACTGGTACCCGCACCAGCTCTCCGGCGGGCAGAAACAGCGGGTGGTGATCGCGCTCGCACTCTCGGGCGAGCCGGACCTGCTGATTGCGGACGAGCCGACCACCGCGCTGGACGTGACGGTGCAGGCGGAGATCCTGGACCTGCTGCGGTTGCTGCGCGACCGCGACGGCACCGCGATCCTGCTGATCACCCACAACATGGGGGTGGTGGCCGACGTCGCGGACCGGGTTGCGGTGCTGCGCCGGGGCGTCCTGGTCGAGCAGCGTGGGGTGCTCGAACTGTTCGCCGCGCCGCGGGCCCGGTACACCGCTCAGTTGCTGTCCGCGGTGCCGCGGCTGCCCGAAATCGGCCCGGGCGCGGCCGGAGACCCGGCACGCCCGGATGTCGTTGCCACCGAACCGGTCCTGTCGGTACGCGGGCTCGACGTGGTGTACCCGGCCCGCCACGGCAACGCGGCGTTTGCCGCGCTGCGCGGGATCACGCTGGGCGTCGCGGCCGGCGAGGTGCTGGGGCTGGTCGGCGAGTCCGGGTCCGGCAAGACGACGTTGGGCCGCACCGCGCTCGGGGTGATCCGGCCCAGCGCCGGGTCCGTGGTCTTCGACGGGGTCGACCTCGGCACGGTCTCGGGGCGGGAGTTGCGCGGCCTGCGTAAGGGGGTCGCGCTGGTCCACCAGGACCCGGCGGCGTCGCTGGACCCGCGCCGGAGCGTCGGCGAGAGCGTGGGCGAACCGCTGCGGGTGCACCGGGCCGCATCAGGGGCGCTGCTCCGGTCCCGGGTGGGGGACCTGCTCGACTCGGTACGACTGCCGCGCTCGTTTGCGGAGCGGCGGCCGGGTGAACTCTCCGGTGGTCAGCGGCAGCGGGTGGCGCTGGCCCGGGCGCTGGCACTGGCGCCGCGCCTGCTGGTCGCCGACGAGCCGACCAGCGCGCTGGACGTCTCGGTGCAGGCGGAGGTGCTGGAACTGTTCGCGGACCTGCGAGAGGAGTACCGCTTCGCGTGCCTGTTCATCAGCCACGACCTGGCGGTGGTGCACCAGGTCGCCGACCGGGTCGCGGTGCTACGGGGCGGGGAGCTCGTCGAGACCGGTTCCACCGCAGCGGTGTTCGGGGACCCGCGCGCCGATTACACGCGCGCGCTGCTCGCCGCGGTACCGATCCCGGACCCCGTCGGGCAACGGCAGCGGCGCGAACCCGGACCGGTGATCACGGAGCTGTCCGCGGCCGGCTGACGCGGGGGGGGGGGCGATCACCGATTCCCGGTCKGAGGATTTGTCGACGGTGCCGCCGGCGTCGGCGGGTTTGATCTTCGTCGCCAGGGTGGTGGCGGCTCACAGGGGGATCGAGTCCAGTCCGTCAGCCTCGATGCCGATGGATGCGCGGTCGAGGGTCGCGTCCAGGATTCGGAACAGTCGCTCGGCGTCAGCGGCCGGCCAGTCGTCCGGAAGCAGCGTCATGGGCAGCAACGGGTCGGCCTGCGTGATGGAGAGCCACTCGGCCTGCACCCGAACTCGCGTGGCGAAGGCCTGTTCGCGACTCATTCCGGACGCCTCGTCGTTCTGCCACCGTGACGTGAACCCGGTGTAGCGGGCGGCGATCTCGTCGAGGTCGAAGGCCGAGGTCACGAGCGCTTCATCGGTGGTGGGCGGGATGACCCGACCGACCATCACCGTGAGGTCGATGTCGGCGAATTCCGGGCCGAGGATCGCGGCCACGTCATGCCTGCGGGACGCAACCCACAGTCCCGAGGCGGTGGACCCGAAACCGGCCCAGGTCAGGCGCGACCGTGCCCGGTGGCGGAGATGGCGCGAACCCTCGGGCACCGACATGGCGACAGTCGTCCACAGACCGTCCCAGTCCGCGTCGCCCACGCTTCGCCAGATCTTCTTGGAGCCTTCCTCGAAAACGGATGTCCCGCGCTCGGTGAGGGCGTAGTAGGTCTTGCGACCCAGCTTGTGCCGCTCCAGCAAGCCTCGGTCCGTCATCCGGGCGAGCAGCGAGCGGGTGGCCGACGGGCCGACGTCCAGCCATCCGAACAGCTCGACAACAGACGCGCCACTGATGGCGATCGGCTTCCAGAGAAGGTGCATTCCCAGGAAGGCGAGAAGGAGCGACTTGGGGGTGACGTCGACCTGGTCGACGGGCTTTGCAGTGGCGTTATACCGCATGCGGTGGAGTCTAGTTGTCGCCCGACGGGGGTGTCTCGTCGACTCAATTGCAACTCATGTCATTGACGTCACGCTATGCAAGTGCATAGTATTCGGCGCGCCATATGAGTGAGGTGGATCACGGTTCGGTCCGGATTCGCTGTACCGCTCAGACCACTCCCCAGTGAGGTTCCCCATGGATCAGAGCCATCCCGAGGCTGCAAAGGATCCGGCGATGCTCAAGCGCGCCGCCGCGTCGAGCTTCCTCGGCAGCGTCATCGAGTACTTCGACTTCTTCGTCTACGCCACCTGTGCTGCGGTGGTCTTCAAGGACGTCTTCTTCTCAAACATGAGCCCGCTCGCGGGCACCCTCGCGAGCCTGGCCACGTTCGCCGCGGGCTACCTGGCGCGACCGTTCGGCGGTGTCATCTTCGGCCACTACGGCGACCGGCTCGGTCGCAAGCGGATGCTCGTGCTGACGATGTCGATCATGGGCATCGCCAGCGCCCTCATCGGCGTCCTGCCCACCTACGCCACGGCCGGAGCGATCGCGCCGATCCTGCTCGTGCTCCTCCGCGTCGTGCAGGGCATCGCGCTCGGCGGTGAGTGGGGCGGCGCGGTGCTGATGTCGGCGGAGCACGCCGACTCCCGCCGCGGCTTCTGGGCCAGCTTCACCAACGCGGGCGCCCCGACGGGCACGCTCACCTCCACCATCGTCATCACCTCGACCATCGCCATCGTCGGAAACGACGCGTTCGTCGAGTGGGGCTGGCGCCTACCGTTCCTGTTCAGCCTCCTGCTTCTCGTGGTCGGTCTCGTGGTCCGTGCCAAGGTCGACGAGTCGCCCGAGTTCGTCGCGGCCACCGATCGCACTCCGGACGCCGGCATCCCGCTGCTGCGGCTGCTCAAGGCGCAGCCCAAGGTGCTGTTCCTCTCCGTCGGAGTCGGGCTGGGGGCCTTCGTTTTCCAGGGCGCTTTGACCACCTACTCCATCGCCTACGGCGTGCAGTCCGGGGTCCCGCGCCAGGAGATCCTCAACGCGCTCACCATCTCGTCGTTCCTGTCGATCTTCGGCATCATCGGATGGTCCGCCCTCTCCGACCGGGTCGGACGGCTCCCGATGGTCATCGCCGGCTCCATCGGCATCATCGTCTGGGGATTCGCCCTGTTCCCGCTGATCGGCTCGAAGAGCTTCCCGCTCATCGTCCTCGCGATGGTGGTCGGACAGGCGATCGTCCACCCGATGGTCTACGGCCCCCTCGCGGGCCTGTACACCGAGCTGTTCAGCACCGAATACCGCTACACCGGAGCCTCGCTCGGCTATCAGCTCGCCGGGATCGGCGCGGGCGTCTCCCCGGTGCTGTTCGCCGAGATCATGCGCTCGAACGGCGGCACGAGCACCCTCGGGCTGTCCGCCGTCATCGCACTGACCGCCGTGTTGAGCATCGCCTGTATCGCCAAGCTCGGTGAGACCAAGAATCGGAGTCTCTCGCGGGTCGCCACAGACGGGGCAGGCACGCCGCCGGTCGCCGCCGACGAGTCCACGGTGGGGGTGGCGTGACCTCCGGCGGCAGCCGACCCGGACTGGCCACGCTGTCCGAGCGGCGGGCCCGGATGAGCGGTGACTCGATCGCGATGATCTACCGCGACACCGAGTTGAGCTACCGGGAGGTCCACAACCGGGTCCTGGTCCGGGCCGCGCAACTCGCGCGGTCCGGGGTGGGCCTGGGCGACCGGATCGCCTACCTGGGCCCCAACCACCCGGCGCTCGTCGAGACGATGCTCGCCGTGGTTCGCCTCGGCGCGGTTTTCCTGCCGCTCAACCACCGGCTCTCCGCCCCCGAGCTCGACTACCAGCTCGCCGACGCCGGGGTCGCCGTCCTGATCGTCGCCCCCGAATCACGTTCCACCGCAGATGCTCTCGTGGACGCCGCGACCCTTGTCGAGGACGTGGTGTGGACTCCCGAGCCGACGGAGGCCCCCGACGATCCGGCCCTCGCGGCCGAGGTCGGCGGCGCCGATCCCGCCTTCGTGCTCTACACCTCCGGCACCACGGGCCACCCGAAGGGAGCGGTCCTCACCCACGAGAACCTGGTGTGGAACAGCGTCAACATGCTCCTCGATCTCGATGTCGCCTCCGACGAGGTGGCGCTCGTGTCGGCACCGCTGTTCCACGTCGCCGCGCTTGACCAGGTCGTCCTGACCGTGTTCCTCAAGGGCGGCACGAGCGTCATCACCCCGAAGTGGGACGTCGACGTCGCCCTCGATCTCATCGAACGGCACCGGATCACCTGGATGTTCGGGGTCACCACGATGTACGCCGATCTCGCGCACTCGCCGCGCTGGGCGAACGCGGACCTGAGCTCCATTCGCAGCGTCATGTCGGGCGGGGCCCCGATCCCGGTGCATCTCATCGACACCTATCGGGAGAAGGGCGTCACTTTCTGCCAGGGGTACGGCCTCACCGAGACGGCCCCCGGCGCCACCTTCCTCGGGCCGGCCGACGCGGTCCGCAAGGCCGGTTCGGCGGGACAACAGGTCATGTTCGGTGAGGTGAAGATCGTCGACGAGGCCGGCGCGGAGTGCCCCCGGGGCACGGCAGGCGAGGTGATCATCCGGGGGCCGAATGTCACCCCCGGCTACTGGAACAACCCCGAGGCAACCGAGGCGGCCTTCGCCGAGGGCGGCTGGTTCCACTCCGGTGACATCGCATACATGGACGACGACGGGTTCATTTTCATCGTCGACCGAATGAAGGACATGTACATCTCGGGTGGCGAGAACGTCTACCCCGCCGAGGTGGAGGGCGTGCTCTTCCGGCACCCCGATGTCCTCGAGGCCGCGGTCGTCGGCGCCCCGGACGACCGCTGGGGCGAGGTCGGCCACGCCTACGTCGTCGCGAGGGAGGGCTCGGATCTCGACCGGGACGGCCTCCTCGCATTCGCCGCAGAGCAACTGGCCCGGTACAAGGTCCCCAAGCTGGTGTCGTTTGTCCCGGCGCTGCCCCGCACCGGCTCCGGGAAGGTCCGCAAACAGGACCTCCGCGTCGGTACCCCACTCGGAGCTCACTCTGATTCCGAACGACAGATCTCCAAAGATCAGCAAGGCGAAGAACTGAAATGACCACCGCCATCTCCGAATCCCTCGTCTTCGACCGGCGCGGCGACATCGGCATCCTCACCCTGGACCGACCGCGCAAGCGAAACGCCCTGGACGACAAGACCATTCTTTCCCTGGGGGACTTCTTCCGAACTCCCCCCGAAGGGGTGCGAGCAATCGTCCTCACCTCGTCCGGCGATCACTTCTGCGCGGGTCTGGACCTGTCGGAGCTCTCGGATCGTGATGCCGTCGGCGGCCTCCACCACTCCCGGATGTGGCACAAGGCGCTCGGCGAGATGGCGGGCGGCACGATCCCGGTGGTCGCGGTCCTGCGTGGCGCGGTGGTCGGCGGCGGGCTCGAGCTCGCCAGTGCCGCGCACATCCGGGTCGCGGAGCGGAGCACCTTCTTCGCGCTGCCGGAGGGGCAGCGCGGGCTCTTCGTGGGCGGCGGAGCCTCGGTACGGGTTCCGCGGTTGATCGGAGTCGCCCGCATGCAGGACATGATGCTCACGGGCCGGGTCCTCACCGCAGAAGAGGGTGAACGTGTAGGCCTCGCAAGCTATCTCGTCGACAATGGCGAAGGCGACGACCTCGCCGGCAGTCTCGCGGAGAAGATCGCCTCGAACTCTCCCGTCACCAACTACTCGGTGATGCACGCGCTGCCCCGGATCGCTGAGGTCGGCCCCGACGAGGGGCTCATGATGGAGTCCCTCATGGCCGCCGTCGCGCAGTCCAGTCAGGAAGCCAAACAGAGGATGAACGAGTTCCTCACCGGCCGCGGACCAAAGGTCCGTACCGAGAACGGCGGGGCGAACTGATGGCGGAGATCCTGCGTCCCGTGCCCGCCGACGCCCGGGACACGACCCGGGTGGGCACCTTCATGAACTGGCTGGAGGCCGAGCGTGGCCTGCGGCTCGCGAACTGGGATGACCTGCACCGCTGGTCCACCTCGGACATCGAGGGATTCTGGGAGGCGATCTGGGATCACTTCGGTGTCGTCACCCACCGCCCGTACGAGCAGGTCCTCGAGGCCCGGGTGATGCCGGGGGCGAAGTGGTTCACCGGCGCCCTGATCAACTACGCCGAACATTCGCTCGGCACCGACGCCGACCTCGACACCGTCGCGGTCGTGGCCCGGTCCCAGACCCGCGATGACGTGGAGATGACCTTCGGCCGGCTGCGCGACGAGGTCCGCCGGGTGCGTGCCGGTCTCGTCGAGCTGGGCGTGGGCCGCGACGACCGGGTCGTCGGCTACCTGCCCAACACCCCCGAGGCGCTCGTCGCGTTCCTCGCGACCGTGAGCCTCGGGGCGATCTGGGCGGCCTGCGCCCCCGAGTTCGGCGCGCCCAGCGTCGTCGACCGGTTCGGTCAGATCGACCCCAAGGTGCTGTTCGTGGTCGGCGGATACACGTACGGCGCGAAGAGCGTCGACCGCCGGGACGAGGTCGCGTACCTGCGCGAGAACCTGCCCGGAGTCGCCGCGGTGGTTTCGGTTCCCTACGGCGACCACGTCGTCACCGACGACGTCGTGGCGTGGGCGCAGCTCGGGCGCGACGAGGACGGCGCACCGGGCTCGATGCCCGACGTCGAGCCGGTGCCGTTCGACCATCCGCTGGTCGTCCTGTTCTCGTCCGGCACCACCGGCAAGCCCAAGGCCATCGTGCACGGCCACGGCGGCGTGCTTCTCGAGACCCTCAAGAACCACGCCCTGCACTTCGATCTCGGGCCCGGGGACACCTTCTCCTGGTTCAGCACGACGGCGTGGATGATGTGGAACTCCCTGGTCGGCGCCCTGTTGGTGCGTTCGTCGATCGTCATGATGGACGGAAATCCGATGTTCCCCGACTCCCGGTACCAGTGGCGGGTCGCCGCGGAGACGGGGGCGACGGTGATGGGCATGAGCCCGGGCGTCATCATGACGTGCCGTCGGGAAGGCCTCGATCCCACAACGGAATTCGATCTCTCGGCCGTCCGCCAGCTCGGTGCGGCCGGCAGCCCCCTGCCGCGCGAGGGCTACGAGTGGATCTGTGACCGCTTCGGCCCCGGCGTGCTCCTCAACGTCGGCAGCGGAGGCACCGACGTGTGCACGGGCATCATCCAGGCCTCGCCGATGACACCGGTCTACGCGGGCGAAATGTCAGGGCCGAGCCTCGGTTTCGCGGCCACCGCGTACGACGAGGACGGCAACGAGGTGGTCGGCGAGCTCGGCGAGCTCGTCATCACCGCGCCGGTGCCGTCGATGCCGGTGCGGTTCTGGGGCGACGACGACGGCTCCCGGTACCGGGGCGCGTACTTCGACACCTACCCGGGCATCTGGCGGCACGGTGACTGGATCCGCTTCTCCCCGGACGGCGGTGCGGTCATCACCGGCCGCTCCGACGCGACCCTCAACCGCGGCGGGGTCCGCCTCGGCACCGCCGAGTTCTACCGCGTCGTCGAGGAGATCGCAGGCGTCGTCGACTCCCTCGTCGTCCACCTCGAGGACGACCAGGGCGGGATGGGACGCCTGATCCTGTTCGTCGTCACCGACGCCGACATCGACCTCGACGACGAGCTGAAGCGAACCATCACCAGCACCCTGCGGACCTCGCTCTCGCCTCGGCACATCCCCGACGAGATCCACCGGATCCCGGTGGTCCCGTACAACCGCACCGGGAAGAAGCTCGAGGTCCCGGCCAAGCGGATCCTGCTCGGCGCGGAGCCGGAGAGCGTCGCGGCGCCGGGATCGCTGGTCGAGCCGCACTCCCTGGACGCGTTCGTCGCCCGCACCGTCGTCGGGGCGGGCCGATGAGCGCGCCGGCGGCGGCCGAGGTGCGCACGGTCGCGGTCGTCGGGACCGGTGTCATCGGTGCCGCGTGGGTGGCGGGCTTCCTGGCGTCCGGGCTCGACGTGGTGGCCACCGATCCGGCCGAGGGCGCAGCGGCCCGGCTCCGGGCGTATCTCGAAAGCGCCTGGGACGTGGTCTCGGAACTCACCGGAGCGGCCGAGGCCGATCGCGGCGAGCTGCGCTTCGTCGCCTCCGCGGGCGAGGCCGCCCGGGCGGCGGATTTCGTGCAGGAGAACGGCCCCGAGCGGGTCGAGGCCAAGCGGGCCCTGCTCGCTGAGCTCGACGCGGCGGCCCGGCCGGGGGTGATCATCGCGTCGTCGACCTCGGGCATCGAACCGAGCGCCCTGCAGGCCGCGTGCGCGGTCGATCCCGGCCGGGTGCTCGTGGGCCACCCGTTCAATCCTGCGCACATCATCCCGCTCGTCGAGGTGGTGCCCGGTGCGGCGACGCCACCCGAGACCGCGCAGGCCGCCCTCGCCTTCTACCGCCGGGTGGGCAAGAAACCGATCCTCGTCCGCTCCGAGATCCCCGGCCACGTCACGAACCGGCTGCAGGCCGCGCTCTGGCGCGAGGCCTACTCGTTGGTGGACCGCGGTGTCGTGTCCGTCGCCGACATCGACACCGCCATCTCGCACGGGCCGGGGCTGCGCTGGGCGATCGTCGGCCCGCTGACCGCGCAACACCTGTCCGGCGGCGCGGGCGGCCTGCGACACCTGCTCGAACAGCTGGGGCCGCCCACCCAGAAATGGATGGACGACCTCGGAGCGGCGCAGCTGACCCCCGAGCTCGCAGACAAGCTCGTCGCAGGCATGGACGAACAGATGGCGGGGGTCGACCAGGCCGGCCTCGCCGCGGACCGCGACCGGTTGTTGGTCGACATCATGCGGCTCAAACGCACCAGCCGGAACCTGCCCTGAACCGCAACACCGCCAACCCAGAGGACCAAAGATGACGTACTCTCCCGCAATCGATCTCGACTCCATCACCGCCATCGACGTGCACACCCACGTGGAGGCCGACGGTGCGCACCACTGCTCGCTCGACCAGGAACTGCTGGACGCCTCCGCCAAGTACTTCAAGCCGGGGGTCAACCGGACGCCCACCGTCGATGGCCTCGCCGCGTACTACCGCGAGCGCAACATGGCCGCGGTGGTCTTCACCGTCGACGCGCGGACCGCGCTCGGCGGACACCCGCCGGTCTCCAGCGAGGAGATCGCGGCGAAGGCCGCCGAGCACGCCGACGTCCTCATCCCGTTCGGGTCGGTGGACCCCCACGACGTCGGCGAAGCCGTCGCTCGCATCAAGGTGCTGGCGCGCGACTACGGCGTTCGGGGCATGAAATTCCACCCGACCCTGCAGGGATTCCTGCCCAACGACCCGATCTACTACCCGATCTACGAGGCGTGTGCGGAGCACGGACTGGTGGCGCTCTTCCACACCGGCCAGACCGGTATCGGGGCGGGACTGCCCGGCGGCCGCGGTCTCAAGCTGCGGTACTCGGACCCCATGCTGCTCGATGATGTCGCCGCCGACTTCCCGACGCTGACGATGATCCTCGCGCACCCGTCGGTGCCGTGGGTCGACTCGTCGATCTCCATGGCCACCCACAAGGCGAACGTCTACATCGACCTGTCGGGCTGGTCGCCGAAGTACTTCCCGCAGCAGCTCGTGCGCAACGTCAACTCGCTGCTCAAGCACAAGGCGCTCTTCGGGTCCGACTTTCCGGTTCTCACCCCGGACCGGTGGATGGCCGATTTCGCCGAGCTCGGAATCAAGGACGAGGTCATGCCACTGGTGATGAAGGAGAACGCCATCCGGGTGCTCGGCCTCGACCGAGCCAAGCCGTGAGCACGCAGTGAGAACGAGCACCGAGGCCGAGTGGCTCCTCGACGAGGAGCACCGCGCTCTGCGGGAGCTGGCCGCCGAGGTCGCCGATCGTCAAGTGGCCCCGCATGCCGCCGCAATCGACGAATCGGGGGAGTTCCCAGAGGACTCGCTGGCGGCCCTGACCGCCGCCGGACTGCACGCCATCGGCATTCCCGAGGCGTACGGCGGTCAGGGCGGCGACCACCTCGCGTCGGCGATCGTCGCGGAGGAGATCGCCCGCGCGTGCGCGACCACCCAGCAGATCGCCGGTGCCAATGAGCTTTTCGCCATCCCGCTGCTGCTCGCCGGCACGGAGGACCTCAAGGCGCGCTATCTGCCGTCGGTCGCCTCCGGCGAGCATCTCGGCGCCTTCGCGTTGAGCGAGCCCGAGGCGGGCAGTGATGTCGCGAGCATGAAGGTCCGCGCCAGGCAGGTCGACGGCGGCTGGCTCCTCGAGGGCACGAAGCGGTGGATCACCAACGCGGGCCGCGCCGATGTCTACGTCGTCTTCGCCTCTACCGATCCGGGCGCGGGCGCCAAGGGGATCTCCGCGTTCGTGGTCGAGAGCGGCGACGCGGGGATCGTGTTCGGGGCGCCGGAACGAAAGATGGGGCTGAAGGGGTCCCCGACGCGAGAGGTCACCTTCGAGGACGTGTTCGTGCCCCGGGACCGAATCATCGGTCAGCCGGGGGCCGGGTTGCGCATCGCGCTCGGGACGCTGGACCGGACGCGGACCGCCGTCGCCGCGCAGGCGGTCGGCATCGCGCAGGGGGCCCTGGACGCCGCGGTCGCCTACGCCGACGAGCGCACACAGTTCGGCTCCCGGATCTCCCATTTCCAGGGCGTCCAGTTCATGGCGGCCGACATGGCGACGAAGGTTCGGGCGGCTCGACTGCTGACGTGGTCAGCCGCGATCGCATGCGACCGCGGGCACCGGGAGATCGGCGCGGCGGGCGCGACGGCCAAGTGCTTCGCCTCCGACGCGGCGATGGCGGTGACGACGGACGCCGTTCAAATCCTCGGTGGCGCAGGGTATGTCAGGGACTACCCGGTGGAGCGAATGATGCGTGACGCCAAGATCACCCAGATATACGAGGGGACCAATCAGATTCAGCGGATCGTCATCGCCCGGCACCTGTTCCGCAGGTGACCAGCTTCGACTTCACGATCCCGCTGATGACACTCGCACTGAAATGGAGACACCTATGTCAGTCCACGCGCAGCGCGCCTCGTTGGTGATGGCGAAGGCCGTCATCGCCGCCTCGGTGGCCGCACTGGCCCTTACCGCCTGCGGCAGCACGGATACATCGGACACCGAGGCGATCGCGTTGTCTGCGAACCCCGGGCCGACCGGGACGACCTTCTGGGACGTGGAGGACCAGCCGCCTGCCGATGCGAAGCCGGGGGATGTTTACCGGGTGCAGCCCCGACCCGACGCACCGAGCGGCAGCCAGGGCTGGAACGTCGTCTACGTCTCGGAGATCCAGCCCGGGGTCAAGAAGTACGTGTCCGGGGAGGTCTATGTCCCGCTGGGCAAGGCGGCAGAGCCCCGGGACATGGTGTTGTGGAACCACGAGACCACCGGTCTGGCCGACAACTGTGCGCCGTCCCGGCGGAGCCTGGGGGAGGGCGAGGAGTCCCGGGTCCCGGGGATCGGCGCACTGCTCGACCAGGGACATGTGATCGCCATGAGCGACTATCCCGGGCAGGGCCTGCCCGGTCCGTCGTATTACATGTCCGGTCAGGTCAACGCCCGGGCCTCGCTCGACATGCTGCGGGCCGTGCACAACCTCCCGGAGCTCGACGCCTCCAACCGGTTCGTCGAGTACGGCTGGTCGCAGGGCGGCCAGACGACGATGCACGTCGAATCGATCTTGCAGACCTACGCGCCCGAATTCGAGGGGGTCGGAGCGGGGCTCATCGCGCCTGCCGTCCGGATTCGCGATCTGACCCTCAACTCGATGCAGAGCCCGGAGCTCGCGGGGTACGTCATCTCCACGCTGCCCGGCATCAAGGCGGGGTATCCGGAGCTGCGCTACGGCGACTTCCTCACCGACGAGGCGATGGAGCAGCTGCCTGTGCTCAGCGACGGGTGCTTCGACGTGTGGAGCAGCGCCGCGTCGGTGCAGGGCGCCTACGAACCGGGCGCGATGGCGCCGGACAGTGGCTGGTGGAAGGCGTTCACCGCCGTCGACGACTTCCGGCCCGCGGGTTCGATGCCGTTCGTCATCTACCAGGGATCGGAAGACACCACCACCCCCGTGGCGCTGACGTCGCGCGAGCAGGTCGCCCTGTGTGGCGCGGGCACCGAGTCGGAGTATCGGGAGTTCCCCGGGCTCGACCACGAGTCCGTCGTCCCGGAGGCGGCCAAGCAGTTCCCGGGCTGGGCCGCGGCCCGGTTCGCCGGGGACACGGCACCGAGCAACTGCCCCCAGCCCTGACCCCGGCCCTGGTGTCCGTCTCCTGCGACGCCGTGCTCTCGGGGCGTGGCACGCTGCCGGGCTGATCCCGACTTCGGAGATTCGAGTGCGTGAAGGGCCGGCCCCGGCGGCTTCCGCCGGGGCCGGATGCGTTGACGGTGCCGTTGCCCGAGTACTCGGCGGTGACGGTGATCTGGCCCGCCGCCGCCGGGGTCCACTCGGTGGTGGCGGTGCCGTCGGCCCCGACCTGCGCGGTGCCGACGACGGTGTTGCCGTCCTTGAAGGTGACGGTGCCGCCGGCGTCGGCGGGGTTGACCTTCGCCGTCAGGGTGGTGGCCTTGCCGACGGTGGCGCCGCCGACAGGACTGAGGGTGGTGGTCGAGTCGGTGCTCGAGGCGGGTGCCTCGGCCACGGTCACCTGCCCGGTGGTGGTCGACCCGATGACGCCGTCACGGCCGGAGAAGGTGGCGGTGAGCGTGTGCGCGCCGGCCGTGGCGGGCACCCACTGGTAGGTGACCTTCCCGTCGTTGCCGACCGGCAGCGTCGCCAGTGAGACGGCGCCGTCACGGAGTTCGACGGTGCCACCTGCCGCGGCCGGGTTGACCGTGGCGGTGACGGTGGAGGCGCGGCCGACCTGGGCATCGGTGACCGGTGCGAGCGCGATCGTCGAGGTGCCGTTCTGTTCGGCGACCTGCACGGTGATCACCGCCGACTGGGACGTGGTGGCGAATGCGGTCCCGGCGAACTGCGCGGAGAGGGCGTGACTGCCTCGGACGGTGGGGGTCCAGGCCAGGGTCGCGGTCCCGCCGGCGTCGAGGGTGGCCTGGCCGATCGGGGTTGCGGCGTCGAGGAATTCGACGGTGTCGCCCGGCGCGCCGCCGGTGACGGTGGCGGTCAGGGTGCTCGGCACGCCGACGCGGGCGCCGGTGACGTCGGCGAGGGTGGTGGTGGTGCCGGTCTTGGCCATGTTGATCGACGGCCCCTTGGTGCCGTAGCCGCCGCTGCCGAGCGATCCGCCGTAGTCCATGCCGGTGGCCAGGGCGGTGCCACGGGCGCAGTTCTGGCCGACCGTGTAGCTGACGCTGAACTCGGGTGAAGCGTGGAATCCCGGGCGATTCTGGACCACCCAGGAGGTGACGCCCCAGGAGGCGCGGACGTAGCCGGTCCCGTTGCCCTCGTCGGCCTTGACCTCGTCGGTGTTGGTCGGGGAGCCGCCCATCTTGGCCGAGCCCGGGACGTAGGTCAGGCAGGAGGGGTGGCGGTCCTTGACGTTGTAGATGAACTCGTCGACCCAGCTGGTCCGGTCGAACTTCGTCGTCACGGTGATCGTGTCGCCGACCGCGGGGGCGGTGTTGCTGACGGTCCGGGTGAACCGGGAGCTGCCGTCGTCCCAGGTGATCGAGCCGGGGGCGGCGCCGGCGACGCCGGCGCCCAGGAATGCGAGTGCTCCGACCGCGAGTGTGGTGGCCGCGGTGGCGGCGACGCCGCGTGTGGTTGCTCGTTGTGTCATCGGTGTCTCCCTTGTGATCGGTGCGGCCGTGGGTGTGGCCGCAGACGTTTCGTGTGACCGGGGTCGGGGCCGCGCGGGCGCGGCACCGGGAGGTTCGAGCGCGGGGGCCTGTCCCCGGCCGTATCGGCCCGGGACTGGCCCCGTCGTGGGGTGGCTACTAGCTGGAGCCGAAGAGGGAGCCGAGGCTGCCGGCGCCCTCGTTGCCGCCGCCACCTGTGCCTTCGGGTGCGACGGTGATCGACGCCTGGTTGGAGGATGCGGTGACGGTGGCGGTGCCGGAGTAGTCGGCGATGATGGTCCGAGTGCCCACGGTGGCCGGGGACCACTGGGCGGTGGCGGTGCCGTCGGCGCCGACGGGGGCCGTGCCTACGACATCGGCCCCGTCCTTGAAGGTGACGGTGCCGCCCGCGTTGGCGGGGGTGACGTTCGCCGTCAGGGTGGTGGTCTTGCCGATGGCGGCACCGGTGATCGGGGCCAGGGTGGTGGTGGAGGTGGTCTTGGCGACCGTGACGGCGGGGCCCTGGGTGTAGTAGCCGCCGAAGCCGAGTGATCCGTTGTAGTCCATGCCGGTGGCGAGGGCCGCACCCTGGGCGCAGTCGGCGCCGACCTTGTAGCTGATGCTCAGGACGGGATTGAACGCGGCCTGGTTCTTGACGATCCAGTCGTTGGGGCCGAAGTCGGCACTGACGAGAGGGTCGCGGCCCGGGTCCGAGCCGTCGTCGACCTGCGGGAAGAGCACGGTGTCGTTCATCTTGGCCGAGCCGGGGACGTAGGTCAGGCAGGCCGGATGCCGGTCCTTGATGTTGTAGAGGTGTTCCTCGGTGCCGTTGGTCCGCTCGAATTTCGTGGTGATCGTGATGGTTTCGCCCACCGCGGGAGTGGAGTTGCTGACGGTGCGGGTGAAGTGGGAGTAGTAGTCGTCCCAGGTGATCGTTGCGGGGGCGGCGCCGGCAATGCCGGTGCCGAGGAGGGCGAGTGCTCCGGCCGCGAGTGCGGTGGCCGCGCCTGCTGCGACGCCGCGTGTGGCTGCTCGTTGTGTCATCGTGTTCCTTCGGTCGCTGAAAGTGCGACCGTCGGCATCGAGGTCGCAGCTTCGGATTGGTGGCCGGCGGACCGGCCTGTCACCGTGCGGTGGTTACTAGCTGGAGCCGAAGAGGGAGCCGATGCTGCCGCCGGCGCCGGCGCCACCACCGAGGTAGCTGACCGTGACGGCGGGGCCCTGGGTGTAGTAGCCGCCGAAGCCGAGTGATCCGTTGTAGTCCATGCCGGTGGCGAGGGCGGCGCCACGGGTGCAGTCGGCGCCGACCTTGTAGCTGACGCTGAAGATCGGGGAGAAGCCGGGCTGGTTCTTGACGATCCAGTCGTTGGGACCGAAGTCGACGCTGACGAGCGGATCGCGGCCGTTGATCGAGCCGTCGTCGACCTGCGGGTTGAGCGGGGTGTTGTTCATCTTGGCCGAGCCGGGGACGTAGGTCAGGCAGGCCGGGTGCCGGTCCTTGATGTTGAGGAGGTGTTCCTCGGTGCCGTTGGTTCGTTCGAACTTCGTGGTGATCGTGATGACTTCGTCCGCCGCCGGGGTGGAGTTGCTGACGGTGCGGGTGAAGTGGGAGTAGTAGTCGTCCCAGGTGATCGAGGCGGTGGCGGCGCCGGCGGTGCCGGTGCCGAGGAGGGCGAGTGCTCCGGCCGCGAGTGCGGTGGCCGCGGTGGCGGCGACGCCCCGTGTGGTTGCTCGTTTTGCCATGGTGGTCCTTCGGTCGCGGAAGTGCGACCGTCGGCATCGAGGTCGCAGCTCTGGGTTGGTGGCCGTGTGCTCGGCGCCGCGCCCGGCGTGACCATCACCAGCGGCGGCATCGACGTCAGCGGCACCGTCGGCGTCGGGGCCTACCGACCGAATCTCACCGCGTGCTTCACCGTGCGGGGCCAGAACCCGGGCGAGGCCGCCCTCGGCAGCCTCGACGACA